>JBDLIQ010000153.1:0-6888 GCA_039714775.1 Bacteroidota bacterium | reverse complement strand
CAGTATCCAGGGGGCTTCCCAGGAGCTCGTTGATCCCGACCACGGCAGCAACACAGCTGGCAGCACTGGAGCCCACACCGCTTCCCGGGTTGATCTTTTTGGTAAAGACCAGGTCAAATCCGTCGTGATTATCCAGCTCTTCCAGCAGGGCACGGGCAGCCACAGCCGCCACATTCTTCTCCGGGTCAAGGGGAAGCCCACATCCCGATTCATCTGTCAGCACCAGGGATCCGCTCCCGTTTCTGCGGATAATCATCTCATCACCGGGTGCCTCAAGTGCAAACCCCAGCAGGTCAAATCCGGGACCCACATTGGATACCGTAGCCGGTCCATATACTTTTACCTCTTCTGCCATTATATCTTTTGCAATTTTTCAAACAGTGTCTCATTAATCTCTGACAGCGACCTGATCTTCACATCGGCGGCCCCAAACCGGGGCTGGTCACGTTCTGAGGGGTCGGGCATGGCCACCACCTTCATCCGTGCCGCCTTTGCTGCAATCACCCCGTAAAATGAGTCCTCAATGGCCAAACAGAAGGTGGGATCGATGCCCATCTGAGCGGCGGTCTGAAGATAGACCTCGGGGTGGGGTTTACCGGGCATTCCGTTGGCTGCCGATACCACCTGACCGAAGTTTCGTTTCAGTCCGTATCTGTTCATGGCCGCATCGATCTGCGCATGGGTGGAGCAGGAGGCCAGGGCAATGGGCAGCTTCTTCTCCCTGAAGAACCTGATGGCCTCTTCAGCACCCTCCATAAGGGGCACCCGTGCACGCATGGTTTCAATCATCTGATCGTCATACCGGTTCATCAACTCCTCCTGGGTTACTGAATCGATCTTAAAGCGGCTGCACCAGTAGTGCACCATCTCCTCGGACCGCAACCCCCTGGTATTCACCAGCATCTCCTCGGTTAGTTCGATTCCGAACTCTCCGAACAATGCGATCTCTGTCTGCTGCCAGAGGGGCTCGGAATCGATGAGGATCCCGTCCATATCAAATATTACAGCCTTAATCATACGTTTGCAACTTTAATCACATCTGCAAAGACACCCGCTGCGGTCACTTCGGCCCCGGCACCATATCCCTTGATGATGAGGGGGAGTTCCAGGTAGCGGTCTGTAGTGATCAGGATGATGTTGTTGCTGGCCTCCAGGGGATAGGCCGGGTGGTCCTGACCTACCTCGACCAGACCCATTTTCCCCTTGCCCTTGTCCAGGGTGGCCAGGTAGCGCCATTTCAACCCCTTCTCCGCCATCTTCCGGCGCTTCTCCTCAAACGCTTCATCCAGTTTCTGCACCTTCTCCCAGAACGAATCGATGGTGCCTTCGAACAGCTCATCGGGAAGGAAGGGCATCAGCTCGATATCGGTCTCCTCCATTTTGTAACCCGCTTCCCGGGAGAGGATCAGCAGTTTCCGCTTCACATCGGTCCCGCTCAGATCAAGCCTGGGGTCCGGTTCGGAGTATCCCTCCTCCATGGCCATGCGAATGGCTTTGCTCAGGGAGATCTCTTCGCTCATTGTGTTGAAAATATAGTTGAGGGTTCCCGAAACCACAGCCTCCAGCTTCAGGATCCTGTCTCCGCTTCGCATGAGGTCATTGATGGTACTTATGACTGGAAGTCCGGCTGCCACGTTGGTCTCAAAACTGAATTTGACCCCACGGTTGACCGCCTTCTCCTTTAAATTCCTGTAGAGACTGTATTCGGAGCTACAGGCAATCTTGTTGGCGGTCACCACCGATACATAGGCATCGATCAGTTTACCGTAATGCAATGCCACATCTTCATTGGCGGTACAGTCGATGAAGACCGAATTGCGGAGGTTGTTTTTCCTGATCTCCTCGATGTACCGGTCCATATCGGCTGTTGTTCCACCCTCCAGACGTTTCTTATAAGCAGCAGGGTCGATCCCGTCCGGATCCACCAACATTTTACGGCTGTTGCTGATCCCCACCAGGTTGACCTTCAGCTTGTGTGTATCGATCAGTTTTTTCTGCTGCTTTTCAAGCTGGGCGATCAGACGCTCACCCACATTCCCCGCACCAGCCAGGTAGAGGTGGAGCTCCCGGTGATCGGAGAGGAAGAAACCTTCGTGGATCACATTCAGCGCTTTCTTCAACCCTTCGCCGGAGATCACCACTGAGATGTTCAGCTCGCTGGAACCCTGGGCAGTGGCGATGACACTGATCCCGTTCTTTCCCAGTGAGGTGAAGAGGATGGCTGAGATACCCGGTTTGTGCCGCATGCCTTCACCCACGATGGCGATGATCGAGAGGCCATTGATCACCTCGATCTCCATCTCTTCGCGGTGGTCGATCTCAATCTCAAACTCCTCATGCAGGGCCTCGACGGCAATGGCTGCATCGGAAGGAGAGACAGCAAAAGAGATGGTCATCTCGGAGGAGGCCTGGGTGATCAGTATTACGTTCACATCGTACCTGGCCAGGGAGCTGAATACCCTTGCTGAAGTTCCTGTCTTACCCACCATGCCTGCCCCCTTCACGGTGACCAGGGTGACTTCGTTGATGGATGAGACCCCTTTGATCATTTCGTTCTGGTTGCACTGGACATCCCTTGATATCAGGGTGCCAGGTTCGTCCGGATTGAAGGTGTTCTTTACCCGGATGGGCACATTCTCTTTATAAGCCGGAGTAAGGGTGGGGGTATAGATCACCTTGGCACCAAAATGGGAGAGCTCCATGGCCTCTTCGTAGCTCATGCACTCCACCGGGTAGGCATCGGGGACGATGCGCGGATCGGCGGTCATGAATCCGTTTACATCGGTCCAGATCTCCAATATGTTGGCTCCCATGGCTGCCGCAATGATGGCTGCCGTGTAGTCCGATCCGCCCCTTCCCAGTGTGGTGGTACGGCCCTGGTCGTCCAAAGCAATAAACCCGGGAAGGATGGCCAGCTTTTTCACCCCCTTTAGCCTGTTGCGGATCTTCTCATTGGAGATGTCAAATTGCACCGTTGCGTTTCCAAAATCGCTGTCGGTGCGGAGCAGTTCACGGGAGTCGATAAACAGGGCCTCATCCACGTAACGGGCGATGATGGTGGCTGAGAGCCGCTCCCCGAAACTAACCAGGAAGTCCATGGTCTTGGTACTCAGGTCCTGCAGCAGGTAGATCCCCTGCAGCGCATCCTGGAACTCATCCACCAGGGTATCCACCTCCTTCATGGTGGCTTCCTGTGCCTCTCCCGGGATCAGTGCTTTGACCGCCTCTGCATGGCGCTCACGGATGGTGGTCATCTCCTCCCTGAAAGATCTGTCGCGTTCACTGGCCATGGTGGCGATGCGGATGATCTGGTCGGTTACCCCCCCGAAGGCGCTGACAACCACTGCACAGGTTCCCTCCTGTGCTTCAAGGATCTCTTTAACGATCTTAATGTTATCTGTACTGCCTACAGAGGTTCCGCCGAATTTTAAAACCTTCATTATTCTACTTTTTTGATAGCGTCAATTCATTTTTTTCATCGCTATTCTATAAAAAAAAAGGGGCCTCATGGACCCCTTTACTATTTGATTCAGGGTCCACCTTATGCACTCTGTGTGGTCATGCCCCTGTCCACCTTTTTTATCAGTCCCTGCAGTACTTTTCCCGGTCCCACCTCTGTGAAAGATGTGGCTCCATCGGCAATCATCTGCTTGATGGTCTGGGTCCACCTCACCGGCGCAGTCAGCTGTGCTACCAGGTTCTTCTTGATTGTAGCCGGATCGGTTGAGGGGGATGCATTTACATTCTGATATACCGGGCAGACCGGTGGGCTGAACGGCGCCGCTGTAATGGCCTCCTCCAGCTCGGCCCTTGCAGGCTCCATCAGGGGGGAGTGGAAGGCACCGCCTACAGCCAGTTTCAGGGCCCTTTTTGCACCCAGTGCCGACAGCTTTTCTACGGCAAGGTCGATACCGGGAAGGGAACCTGAGATGACAATCTGTCCCGGGGTGTTGTAGTTGGCTGCCACCACCACCTCATCGATTGCGTCGCACACCTCCTCCACCTGCGCATCCTCCATGCCAATGATGGCTGCCATGGTTGAGGGCTCTGCCTCACACGCCTTCTGCATGGCCAAAGCCCTTTTGTAAACAAGGCTGAGTCCGTCGCTGAATGAGAGTGTCCCGTTGGCCACCAGCGCGGAAAACTCACCCAGTGAGTGTCCTGCCACCATGTCGGGATGAAAACCTTCGATGGTTGTGGCCAGGATGACCGAGTGGAGGAAAATGGCTGGCTGGGTTACCCGGGTCTGCTTCAGGTCCTCGTCGGTCCCGTCAAACATCAGATCGGTGATCCGGAACCCAAGCTCCTCGTTGGCCTGTTCGAAAAGGGATTTTGCCTGGGAATGCGTTTCATACAACTCCTTGCCCATCCCTACATACTGGGCGCCCTGTCCGGGAAATACAAATGCTTGCATAGTCTATCGTTAATTGGATCACAAAAATACACAGTATTCTAATAGAAAGTGCCGGGGGAAGACAATTTTATGTTAAATCCCTGCAGAATTAGCCAGATGATATAATAAACTGTAAGTTACCGAAGGTTTGACCCGATCAGGTGGATAAATTCTTCGCGGGTTTTGTCCGACTTCATAAAGGCCCCTGTAAAGGCCGATGTGGTGGTTACCGAGTGTTGCTTCTGCACCCCGCGCATCACCATACAGAGGTGCAGGGCCTCAATGACCACCGCCACTCCAATGGGTTCGAGGGTCTCCTGGATACAGTCACGAATCTGTGTGGTGAGCCGCTCCTGCACCTGCAGTCTGCGTGCATAGGCTTCCACCACCCGGGCGATCTTGCTGAGTCCGGTAATCTTGCCATCGGGGATGTAGGCCACATGCGCCTTCCCGATAAATGGAAGCATATGGTGTTCGCACATGGAGAAGAGCTCAATGTCCTTCACAATGACCATCTCGTTGTAATTCTCGTGGAACATGGCCGACTTCAGGATCTCTGCCGGATCGGTGCCGTATCCCTGGGTGAGAAACTGGATCGATTTAGCCACACGTTCGGGAGTCTCCTTCAGCCCTTCACGCTGACCATTCTCACCGATCAGGTCGAGGATATCCCTATAGTGTGCTGTCATTTTGGAGGTGGTCTCATCGTCCCACCTGTCGATCCTGTCATAACCTCCTACCTGGTTCTCTCCCAGTCCGTTATTGATCTTTTCCATAGTTTTTACTTACCAAAGTACTCCACCAAATTGTTTTTTGTTTCTACAATAACAAAGAAACGATTTTTTCAGCAAGGATGTTCATATTTGCTTCTAAAGCAAGTAATACTTCAGCAGGAATTTTCAATTCCCGAGTCTCAACTCTCAACTCAGCTTAGCCTGCTCCATGTATTTTGAAAACAGAAGCACTTTTTTCTCATCCTTTTTGTCAAACAGGAAGGGGCTTACATCCAGAGCCATCTTTTTCATATTGATTTGTGCACATTTTTCGATCGTTCGTTGCCTGAGTGATTCCGGGGTGTCAATTCCTAACTTTTCAAACAGGTATTCATAATTGGGTGTATGTTGCATGCTTAACAAGTACACAATGTCGAAAAAGTCCCTCCCTTTATTTCTTTTGCGGTTGATTAGCGCATAGAATTTTTGAGCAAGCAGAATATCTTGTGGAGTGGTGTTGATTTGTGTGAAAATATCGAATTTATTCAATAACGGCTGATCGGGTTTATAGTTGAATCCCTGCGCCTCGCTATCCAACCGGATTAGTATCTTTTCTTCCTTATGATTTGTCAACCCTTCATTGAAAAGAACACCGGGAAATCGAATATAGCAATGATATGCCCCATTTATTACATTGCGCATTTCAATCTCATAGCCCAATCTTTCAAGCTCACTCTTCACAACACGTGCGATTTCGTTAAAATCTTCTATTGTGAGCCCAAAATTGTCAAAATCAAGATCCTCAGAAAACCGTCTGTTGTTATGTACAATGCGTAAACAGGTTCCTCCCAAAAAGGCCAACTTGCTTTCATAATGGCTCATGAAAACTATTTCCAGAATTTTGTATTGTAAATACTCCCTGAGAATGAACCTTTCATAGTCATGTAGGGACTCTGGAAAATATGGTTTTAATTCTTTTAAACTAAGCATTGATAATCTTAATAAACATTCTGATCCGTTTTTCTAACACTTTTGAATTAACTATCCTCAGGTATTGATGTAGTTTGTTGAAATTTATCAGCTCTTTTACCATGATTTCATTAAAACGCATTGCTTCAATTTCTTCAAAGCTGTTGAGGGGATTCATATAGAGATAGTCGAGAATCACTTTTTCGGGTTCAGCAATTTTGATTGTGAGGTCTTTCTCCTTCAGTAACTTATATCCGAAAAATAGTGCAGGCTTGAGATGTTTATAATCAAAGTTTCCAATTCCTGAAGCATATTTTGCTGTGTTTCTTGTTGTCGCGGAAGTAGTAATAAAAACTCCCTCTGGTATTAAATTGTAGTAGGCAAGTGCGCTTTCAAATGAAATATAGGAGGGAGAATAGATTTTGTTGGCTGTAAAATAGAGAAAATGTTCTCCGCTGATTCGTTCAGTGAAGCAGTAGTACCCTCTCCGAATTTTCAAAAGGTACCCTTTCTGTTGCCACTCTACCAACCTGCGGTGATCGAAGCCCGGATACTTTTTATGAATATCCATCACAGAAAAAACCGAAAATGGCTTAAAGGCTTTATTAAATTCTAAAAAGTTCATTTATATTAAAAGATTGTTAAAAATAACAAACAAATAAGATAAAACCAAGAAAGTGGCCAAGAGAGTGACCGGGAACCTGGTGAAGGGTATGTCATAATATAATTCGATTGAAATCGAGAAATATTATGATTACGACAAGCGACTTTGATCCCGAACATGCTTGATAAAAGATTCTTTTTGAATGCAAC
>JBDLIQ010000152.1:0-6936 GCA_039714775.1 Bacteroidota bacterium | reverse complement strand
CGAAGCCAAAGGCCAGGCCAATGCGAATACCGGTGTTGAAGATTTTAACTGGGAAGAGTTTGCTGCCGATGAACTGGAATCCGACGTAGACCAGGAAAAATTCGAAGAACTTTATTCCGCAACCCTCTCCACCATCGCCGAAAATGAGGTGATCGATGGCAAGGTGATCTCCATGAACAAACGTGAGGTGGTGATCAACATTGGGTACAAGTCCGAAGGGGTTATCTCCCTTTCAGAATTCCGTTATGATCCTGACCTGAAAGCCGGGGATACGGTAGAGGTATATGTGGAGAGCCAGGAGGATAAGAAAGGCCAGCTGGTACTTTCTCACAAAAAAGCAAGGGCCTTGCGTTCATGGGATCGCGTGAATGAGGCACTTGAACAGGATGAGGTAATTAAAGGATACATCAAATGCCGCACAAAGGGTGGTATGATCGTTGATGTGTTCGGTATCGAAGCGTTCCTCCCCGGATCGCAGATCGATGTGAAGCCCATCAGGGATTACGATGCTTACGTTGATAAGAACATGGAATTCAAGGTGGTGAAGATCAACCACGAATTTAAGAACGTTGTGGTATCACACAAGGCACTGATCGAAGAGGAGCTGGAACAGCAGAAGAAGGAGATCATTGCCAAGCTGGAAAAAGGACAGGTACTGGAAGGAACCGTTAAGAACATTACCTCTTACGGTGTATTTATCGACCTGGGTGGTGTGGATGGACTGATTCACATTACAGACCTTTCATGGGGTCGTGTGAACCATCCTGAAGAGGTGGTGGATCTTGATCAGAAACTGAATGTGGTAATCCTTGACTTTGACGATGATAAGAAGCGAATTGCACTGGGTCTGAAGCAGCTGACCCCGCATCCGTGGGATTCACTTGATGAAGCATTAAAGATTGGCGACCAGGTGAAAGGCCGTGTTGTTGTGATGGCCGATTATGGTGCCTTTGTTGAGATCGCAGCGGGTGTTGAAGGTCTTATTCACGTTTCTGAAATGTCATGGTCACAACACCTGAGAAGTGCGCAGGAGTTTATGAAAGTGGGTGATGAAGTAGATGCGGTAATCCTGACCCTTGATCGTGAAGAGCGGAAGATGTCGCTTGGTATCAAGCAGCTGAAAGTTGACCCATGGGAAAAGATCGACGAGAAGTACGGATTGGGAACCAAGCACACCGCAAAGGTGCGCAACTTCACCAATTTTGGTGTCTTTGTCGAGATTGAAGAGGGTGTTGACGGCCTGATCCATATCTCAGACCTCTCCTGGACCAAGAAGGTGAAACATCCTGCCGAATTCACTGCAATTGCAGCAGATATTGAGATTGTTGTGTTGGAGATCGATAAAGAGAATCGCCGACTGAGCCTTGGTCACAAGCAGCTGGAAGAGAATCCATGGGATGTATTTGAGGATGTATTCCATGTTGACTCCATCCATGAGGGTACAATCATCGAACTGATGGATCGGGGAGCAGTAATTGCGCTTCCTTATGGTGTTGAGGGATTTGTGACCCCAAAGCATCTTGTGAGAGAGGATGGAAGCAGTGTGAAAGTGGACGAAAAATTAGATTTTAAGGTTATAGAATTTAATAAGTCCGCAAAAAAGATTATCTTGTCTCATAGTCGGATCCATGAAGATGTGAAGAAATCTTCGACCAGGACCGCCAAGCAAAGTGAAGGTTCTGAGGTTAGGAAAGCCACCAGGAAACTGAAAACAAACCTGGAGAAAACCACACTCGGTGATATTAGCGCACTTGCTGCTCTTAAGTCAGAGATGGAAGAGCAAGAGAAAAGCAGTAAGAAGCAATCAAAAAGTGCTGAAGAGAAAAAAGAAGATTAAATAAAACCCTTAACTAATCTAGTCAGTAATGGAATTCAAGATTGATAAATTTGAAAACCATACTTTGATCAAAGTATTGGAGGAAAAACTTGACACGCACATTGCACCTACTTTGAAATCCGAGTTGGTTCTTGTTTCAGGAAACGGTGAAAAGAACATTATTCTGGACCTGGGCAATTGCCGGTATTGTGATTCATCAGGGCTGAGTGCGATTCTTGTTGCAAACCGTCTTTGCAAAAATGCAAGCGGTACCTTCGTGCTTACGGGATTGAATGATGCGGTTGAACGGCTGATCACTATTTCTCAGTTGGATACCGTGTTGAATATTTCAAACTCGCTGGATGAAGCAGAAGCGCTGATTAAAGAGGCTGGATAATTTTTTCCGGTGTCTTTTGAATTGACCATACTGGGTAGCAGTTCAGCACTGCCTACTTCAAAACGATTCCCAACCGCTCATTTACTTAAAGTAGATGAGCGGTTTTTTTTAATCGATTGCGGAGAGGGCACCCAGGTACAGCTGCGCCGGTTCGGGCAGAATCCCGGTCGAATACACCATATATTTATATCGCACCTTCACGGGGATCATGTTTTCGGGCTGTTTGGCCTGCTATCCTCCTTGAAGATGATGGGGCGAAAAGTGCCGCTTCACCTCTATGGTCCCGAACCTCTTCGCGACATGGTTGAGCAGCACCTTTCCTTTTTCGGGACCCTCTCTTTTGAGTTGTACTTTCATGTTCCTGATCCCGAAGGGAGAGAGCCGGTGTACGAGGATGAGAAGGTGACCGTGCAACCCATCTGGCTGAAGCACCGGATCTCCACTGCCGGATACCTCTTCAGGGAGAAGCGAAGGGCATTGAATGTAAGGAAAGAGAAGATTGAAATCTATGGATTGGGAATTGCCGATGTGGTCAGGGTGAAGCAGGGTGAGGACCATGTGACCAGCGATGGGGAGGTGATCCCCAACCGTGAACTGACCCTGCCCCCATACAGGCAACGCTCCTACGCCTATCTCTCCGATACCGCATTTGACCCGGGAGTTGCCGACCGGGTGAAGGATGTGGATCTGCTGTTCCACGAAGCCACCTTTGCCGCCAGGGATGAAAAACTTGCAGGGGAGACACTTCACTCCACATCGAAACAGGCCGCCACTGTTGCAAAAGCAGCCGGAGCCGGAAAACTGCTCATCGGTCATTTTTCGAGCCGTTACAAGGACCACGGGTTCTTGGTAGAGGAGGCCAGGGAGGTTTTCAGCAACACTGTTGGTGTCAATGACGGAGATATCTATTCTGTTCCACTCACACGGGTCACCAAAGAATAAAATGTTAATTTTACTGCGTTTATTCAGACAGATAATTACTTATGAAAATCCAATGCGAAGGTGAATGAAAAAATTTTGATCCTCGATTTCGGGTCCCAGTACACCCAGTTAATCGCGAGGAAAGTGCGGGAGCACAACGTCTATTGTGAGATCTATCCCTACAGCAAATATCCCGAACCGGATGAGTCTGTCAAGGGGGTTATTCTGTCGGGGAGTCCCTTTTCAATAAGGGATGAAAATGCACCCATTCCTGACCTTAAGGGAATCAAGGGAGTCTATCCGTTGTTGGGGATATGTTATGGTGCACAGTACCTTTCACACCATTTTGGAGGCGAGGTGCAACTATCCGATTCGCGCGAATACGGCAGGGCCAATCTCAGTTTTATCAATACGGAAAATGCGCTGCTCCGCGATCTCTCCTCCAACACACAGGTGTGGATGTCCCACGGTGATACCATCAACACCCTTCCTGCCAATTGCAAGGTGATTGCCAGCACCGGGGATGTGGAGGTGGGTGCCTATGCTGCAGAGGACGAGCTCACCTTTGGCCTGCAGTTTCACCCGGAGGTGTACCATACAACCGAAGGAAAAACCATCCTCTACAATTTCCTCGGGGAGATTTGTGGCTGTTCCATGGACTGGACACCTGAAACTTTTGTAGAGAGTACAGTGAAGGAGCTAAAGCAGAAACTGGGCACCGACAGGGTGGTTCTGGGTTTGTCAGGGGGGGTGGATTCCACCGTTGCTGCCATTCTGTTGCAAAGGGCCATCAGGGAGAGGCTGACCTGTATATTTGTTGACAACGGCCTGTTAAGAAAGGATGAATTCTCTACAGTTCTGGACTCATACAAGGATCTGGGACTGAATGTTATCGGTGTGGATGCCAGCGACAAGTTTATTTCAGACCTGCAGGGCATCACCGATCCGGAGGCAAAAAGAAAGAGCATCGGGAAGAATTTCATAGAGGTGTTTGAGCAGGAGGCAAAGCAGCTTGAGAACATCACATGGCTCGGGCAGGGAACCATCTACCCGGATGTGATTGAATCGGTCTCAGTGAACGGACCCTCAGTCACCATTAAATCGCACCACAATGTGGGCGGACTCCCCGAGAAGATGCACCTGAAGGTGGTGGAACCTTTAAGGTTGCTTTTTAAGGACGAGGTGAGAAGGGTGGGTTATAGCATGGGGATTCCTGATAAGTTTCTGAAGAGGCATCCGTTCCCGGGTCCCGGACTTGGAATCCGGATCCTGGGTGAGATCACAAGGGAGAAGATCCGGCTGGTGCAGGAAGCAGACGATATCTACATTAAGGCACTGCACAAATACGACCTTTATGACAAGATCTGGCAGGCGGGGGCCATCCTTCTCCCGGTTCAGTCGGTAGGTGTCATGGGCGATGAAAGGACCTATGAATTTGTGGTGGCCCTGAGGGCCGTTACCTCCACCGACGGAATGACGGCCGACTGGGGGCACCTGCCCCACGATGTCCTGAGCCGGATATCCAATGACATAATAAACAAGGTGCGGGGGATCAACAGGGTGGTTTATGACATCAGTTCGAAACCACCGGCCACCATTGAGTGGGAGTAAACTTACCGCATCACACAGAATAGAAGGATTATGTTTAGAACCAGATATTACCTGGCACTGCTCCTTGCATTTGCAGGCAGCATTGCCATTCAGGCACAACTTACCAGCTCCAATGCCTTAAAAATGGCCCTGGTCATGGAGAAGGTGAGCCGCTACTATGTAGATTCCATTGATGAAACTGAAGTGGCAGAAGAGGCCATAGAGCACATGTTGCATGAGCTGGATCCGCACTCCTCTTACCTGAGCAGGGAGGAGATGGAAGAGCTGAATGAACAGCTTGAAGGTGAGTTCGAGGGGATCGGGGTGAGTTTCAACATCCTTGAAGATACCATCTATATTATACGTGCCATACCGGGAGGACCCTCCGAAAAGGTGGGGATGATGGCCGGGGACCGGATTGTAAAGGTGGATGAAGAGACCGTGGCCGGGACCGGAATTACAACAAAAGATGTACAGCGGTTATTGAAAGGGCCGAAAGGGACCATGGTGGATGTCTCCATTCATCGCAGGGGGGTGATTGGTTTGCTTGAGTTTACCATTACACGGGATAAAATACCGGTAAACAGCCTTGATGCTGCATACATGGTTAACGACCGCATTGGCTATCTGAAGCTGGCCAGGTTCTCGCATACTACCATTGATGAATTTGAGACCGCCATGAAAAGGCTGAAGATGGAGGGGATGCAGGATCTGATCCTGGATCTGTCAGGCAATGGAGGAGGATGGTTGCCTGTGGCAGTTGACCTGGCCGACCATTTTTTGTCAGGCAACAAGGAGATTGTACGAACCGAGGGCTCCAAGGTACCGGATCGCAAATACAGGGCCAGAAAACAGGGGCTGTTTGAGGAGGGGAACCTGGTGATTATGATTGACGGGAGTTCAGCATCTGCCAGCGAGATTGTCAGTGGTGCCGTGCAGGACTGGGACAGGGGTGTCATTGTTGGGCGCCGTTCATTTGGGAAAGGCCTGGTTCAGCAGCCCTTCCCGCTGGGAGACGGATCCCTGATGCGGCTCACCGTTGCGAGGTACTATACACCCACGGGCCGGCTCATTCAGAAGCCCTATGAGGAGGGTTATGAGGAGTACTCCATGGACCTGATTAACAGGTACAACAGTGGTGAACTGAACAGTGCTGACAGCATTGTATTTCCGGAATCGCAACGTTTCCAGACCCTGACATTGAAGCGTACTGTGTACGGCGGAGGGGGGATCATGCCCGATTACTTTGTGGCCTTTGATACCACCTCCTATTCTGACTATTACCGTGAGCTCACCTATAAAGGGATCTTTAACCGCTTTATCCTGCAGTACGTGGATGCCCACCGGGATGAAATTCTGTTGAAATTTCCCGATTTTGATACTTTTCAGAGGAGGTACAGGGTGAACAGTGATGTGCTGGATGCACTGGTTACTTTTGCTGAAAATGAGGCCTTACCTTTTAATCAGGAACAATGGGATATCTCCAGTTCACAAATCTCCCTGCTGATGAAAAGCTATATAGCCCGGGACCTTTGGAGCCTGGCCCGTTTCTATGAGGTCTATAACAGCTCCAATGAGGTATTCAACAGGGCTGTGGAGATCCTGAACGATCCTGATATGGTAGCAGAGAAACTGGCCAAAGCGGAAGGTGAATGATCTCCTGGATCAGTGAGCAGTATATCGAGATCCTGGGGGTGGTTTTTTCCCTTCTCTACCTCTTCTTCAGCATCCGTCAGAACATCCTCCTGTGGCCCATGGGGATCATCAGTGCCATGCTCTATATGGTGGTATTCTTCCAATCCAGGTTCTATGCCGATATGGGACTGAACGGATACTACTTTTTTATCAGCATCTATGGGTGGATCCTGTGGAAAAGGGGAGGAGAGCATGCAGAGAGGCCCCTTCCCGTTACCAGGATCAGGCTGCAGCCGGCTGCGATCCTGGCACTCATCACTGTGGTTGCATTTTTTGGAATCGGGCTTGTTCTTGATCATTTCACAGATTCCCCCATCCCTTACTGGGATGCATTTACAACGGCTGTAAGCTTTACAGCCACCTGGATGCTGGCCAGAAAAATACTGGAGCACTGGATTCTCTGGATTATAGTGGATGCAGTTTCCATGGGTTTGTACCTTTACAGGGGATTGTATCCCACCCTGGTGCTGTTTGCAATCTACACTGTCATGGCTGTGATTGGTTACATGCAATGGAA
>JBDLIQ010000151.1:0-6971 GCA_039714775.1 Bacteroidota bacterium | reverse complement strand
TCAGCCTACCTGGATGAAACATTCCGGGAGGGTGCCATCTCATTTAACCGGAAGAGGTATGTGGGTCTGAACCTGAGGTACAATCAGTATGAAGGAACCTTTGAGTTTGAAACCGACGATGGGATCAGGTTCTTCGATCCTGAGGTTATCCTGGTGGATACAGTGTGGATGGCTGGCGATACTTACCTCTACATACTCTACCAGTCAGGCAAGGCAAGGAAAAGGAGCTTCATGAAGTTGATAAACTACGGAGCCACCAGGGTATTGTATCATCACCAGGTGTTGCTTATGGATCCTGAGCCAGCCAAAGGGTATGAGGAGGCCAGGCCTGCCCGGTTCGAACAGCGACCCGAAACCCTCTTTGTGCAGCTGCCCGGTCAACCTGCCATGGAGTTCAGGGGTAAGAAATCTGTAGAGGAGATCTTTCCGGATGACCACCAGGTACTGGCCGAATATATTAAATCCAACAGACTGAAACTTAAGAGAGTAGAGGATGTGACAAAGCTGTGCAGATATTTCGACAGCCTTAGGTAAGACCCCCAGGCCTGCTAAAACAGGGCTTTGTATTTCTGATCCACCCCGTTATCGGATATGTGTACCAGGTAGACTCCCCGGTTTGTAAAGAGAAATTCATTGTGGCCCGGTCCCGCTTCACCACTACAGACAACCTGTCCTGACATAGAGACCAACCTGAAGTTTACCTTCCTTGAGGTCGTATTCTGAATGCAGATGGTATGCTCATCCAACCTGTAGGCCAGGAAGGCAAGGTGATTGTGGTTCACCAGAACCTCCTCCTGCTCACTACCCGGGTTCCGGCAACCATTGTCACTCACCGATTCGGCCCCGTATATGCCATTCATGTTGACCACAAGGGGATTTGATCTGCCGCTCTCCCCCGGGACCTTCTCCCCGTTTCTTAACCACTGGATGGATTCTATTTCATGCATGTTGGTCACCTCAAGTTCAGGCAGTCCATGGATCCCGTTGTATTTGATCACCCTGGCTGCAGGCGGTACAGGAGAGGTGAGAAATAGCCTGCTTCCCTCCCTTGTCCCACATCGGTTTGTGCTTGTAATAAAGAGGAAGCTCTCGGAGGCCCCAACCTCAATTTTTACCGTATCTTCATCGGCTTCTCCAATGATCTTCCAGTCATCATTCACCTCCCAGAGATAGGAGTGGCCCGGCAATGCATTAACAAAGAAATCCTGTGTCGTCAGGGCACATGGAGGCACCTTATCTGTCAAAACAGAGGGCCTGTCCGGCACATCGATCACATGGATACTCCTGAAAAGCTCATTCCCTGGCCCGCAGGCATTATATCCTGTAACTGAAACGAGACCCGGATTGCTTCCCGGAATATAGAAAAGGGAATCTGAATTACTGGTACCCACCCAGGATTCGGGCAGTTTCCACTGGTAGGTTACCCCGGGAAGTGTATTGGTCGCAAGTATAGATGAAATACCGGCACATGGAATGGTATCCCCGTCAAGATCTGTAAGCTCTGGAGGATCCATCTGTGGAATAATGTTGATGGAAGAGCCAATCCCGGATCCGCACCGGTTATAGGGATCCACCATAAGGAGCCCCAGGGTATCACCTACAGAGAGATCAATCCCATTGTTGGATCGCTCCGTCAGGATCCACTCCCCGCTGACCTCCCAGTTAAAATAGGCTCCCTCCTGCCCAAGCGCAAAATAGGATGCTTCAGAATTCTCACATGGATAGGGCGACCCGGAAATGGTGTAATCCCCCTCTGGCGGCACGGTACAGTACCTTGCCAGGAATCCCCTGGCTACCTCCTGGTCATCAGATGAAAATGTGATAAACATCTCATCTGCACTGGCTGTGATCATGGTATCGGAGTCACCAGGGGCCCCGCTAAACTGACCAATGATGGGGGCTGTGTTATCGCTGCCATCATAGATGGTCAGCACATCATTGTCCAACTCTGTCTCAAGCCAGTCAAAATAGAGGGAGACGGGCTGACCATTGCCGGGTTGGATAACCCACTCAACATCCATATTATTCAGATACTCATCGGCCGAAGTGAGGAGGATCGATCCGTTTGCCTCTTCCAGCACGTTGTGTCCCGAAGCAATATAATCCTTATCCAGACCTGTAACAACCAGTGCGAAGTCCTGTTCTCCTCCATCGAGGGAAGATTTGTGTGAAATTCTGAGCGTATAGAATCCGGGCAATGGAGTCTTTATACTGATCTGCTCCACATTATCAACATTGTTATCACCGGTCCGGGCCTGCATGGAAGGATTTGCCGGGTCCAGAATCCAGGGTTGAAACTGATGGTGATCAACCTGTCTGGTAAGGGAAATATCCAGGTCATTAACCAGTATCCGGTCTTTTGGATTCAGTTGTGGAGAGGGGACCCTTCCCGGAGGATCTGTCCAGACAATGGTAACCCGCACCTCTTCATTGGCCCTGCAGAAAAAGATAAACTCCTTTACCTCCTGATCCGATAGTTTATCATAAATGAAACGTTCCCCGGGTATTGAGGTGATCAGCTCTGCTGCTGCCCTTGTATTCATCAAACCCCAGCCATATTTAAAATCAGGCCCCTCCTGACCGGCTTCATCGGCCGTGTGCAAAACCACCGCTTTCAGCTGGGAGGAGAACATGTACTTTGCGTGAAGATTATGGAATTGCTCCTGCAACAGTGCCAGTGATCCGGCCACGGAGGGAGATGACATGGAGGTACCCGAGCTGTATCCATAGCTGTCATCTGCCCCTGAGGTTGCAGAGTAGAGGCTCTTTCCATTGGCCACAATATCGGGTTTAATCCTTCCGTCATCGGTGGGCCCGAATGCGCTGAATGAGAGCACATCCACGTCTGAAGGTTGTTGGTAGCCATCAGGAATATCATCCACTGCTCCGACGGTAAGTATATTTTTCGATGTTCCCTGCGTTCCTATGCAATCAAATGAATTGATCCCTCCGTCAAGATCCCTTGTAACACTGCTCTGTTTCCAGCCTCCCTGTGAATATACGAAGTGGGAGGCTCCGGGTGCAGGGCCCTCTCCCCTGTCATTTCCAGCCGATTTCACAATCAGATACCTGGTATAGTCTGCCGCAATTTCATCCCAGGTTTGTGCATCCTCCCCGTAGAAGCCAAAATTGTAGTCCTCCCTGATGCTGATATCCGGATCTCCCCACCACTCCCATCTGGATTTATCCAGGTTATAATCCCATCCCTGGACAAAACCGTAAGAGTGGTTGGAAACCAGCAGTCCGTTTCCAGCTGCACTCCTCATCTCCTGGTTGTCATTTCCCCAGTCATAGCTGTCAATTGTGGTTCTGTATGCCATGCCATGTGCATTCTCCTTTACTCCTCCTGCACCTATGGTACCCGCCACATGGGTGGCATGGTCAATCTCTTCATTGGAGCCATCCATGTTTCTGGCCCTGCCCTGAAATTCATCATGCGAGATCCTGACCATGCCGGCATCCCAAACCCCTACAATAATTCCTGAACCGGACAGGGTGAGCCCTGAAGCGCCCCCCTCCCATACCGCATCGGTCGAAATGGTCCTGGCTGCATTCAGGTTAAATGTCTTATAGTACATGGGCAATCCGCTGGGCGACAACTTTCTGATCTCAAGCACCGTTCCATCCCTGTATGTGATCCTCTCGGGCAGCCGGTTCTCTCTTGCAAATTCGCCTGCAGCCTGCCGTTCCCGGTCAGGTGAGAGGGCTTGTATTTCAGTTTGCCGCTCCAACAGCGACTGTTCAGAGATAAGCCGCTCCTGGGCCGTCATTCCCCGAACCATCAGAATTAAGAGCAGTATTGCAAGGATTCTGGTTAGCATTGAATGTTTACTTTACAGGAGATAAACGTGTGAACAACAAAATTGTTATTGTGTGATCTTACTGTTCACCAGCTGAACGATCTGCTCCTTCTCTTTCGTTGCCCTTTGCAGGAGTTCTGCCCCTTTCCCAAGTAGCCCGGTCACACGGGGATGGGTATCCAGATCCGCTGCATTAATCTGTACATTCAACCATGCACCCTCTATGCAGGCGTGCAGTGCGAGGGCTCCAACCCCGGCGTCGGAGACACTGTTGGGGTTACCTGTCTGAACCATATCCCGGGCCAGTTCGAATCCGGTAAAGGCGGTCTCCATCACCCTGAATGGCACCTCTATGGCATGGATGGTGGCAGTGGTGATCGCTTCAGCCCTTGCCTTTTTCTCAGCTTCACTCTTTTTTGGCAATCCAAATGCCTCCATGATCCCGTTAAAGGCCTCTGTATCTTCATCCACAAGTGCGAGCAGACCCTCCTGGATGGCTTTTCCCTTATCGGCATGGTTGGAAAACTCCTCCCAACGCTCGTCCCATCCCCTTTTATGGGAAGAGAGGTTGGCCACCATGGTGCCCAGGGCTGCACCCATGGCGCCCATGTAGGCACTCACCGATCCACCACCGGGAGCCGGGGACTCTGAGGCCGTCTCTTCCATAAACTCCTTCAGGGTCAGCTCCGCCAGCTGTTTTGCATCCTGACTCTTCAACTTGTACTCAATGATCTTCTCTTCGGGCCGAAAGGGACCAAGTTCATCAAGTCCCATCGATTTTACAGCGATCTTGATCAACTCCCCATCCGACACGCCTGTGGAGCGCTTCTGTTTTCTCAGGAAATGGCGTCCCGCCTCCAGCATGGCATCCAGGGGTACGAGTCCCACCAGCTCCGAACCGGTTACCCTGATGCCCCGGGCGGCTGCCTTTTTGCACACCTCATCAAAAGCGATATGGACCGGCGTAACAGATATGTTGGTCAGGTTCATGGAGATCTGGGCCACTCCATACTCCTCGATAAACCATCCGATGGCCTTCACCGATCTCAGTGTACCGGGGATCATCACCGGGTTGCCCTCTTTATCTTTAACTATTTTTCCGGTGAGGGGGTCTCCCTCCCGCTTTGTCCTTCCACGTTCCCGCACATCAAAAGCAATGGCATTGGCCCGACGGGTTGAGGTGGTGTTCAGGTTGATGTTGTAGGCCACCAGGAAGTCCCTTGCACCTACAGCCAGTGCACCGGCGGCGGGCACAAACCGTGCTGGTCCGAAATCGGGCTTCCAGCGGGGATCGCTCAGTCTCTCCTTCAATCCTTCATACTCCCCGGACCTTACACTGGCCAGGTTACGCCTCTCTTCGGTAAAAGCTGCATTCTCATAACAGTAGACGGGGATCCCGATCTCTTTTCCGATCCGCTCTGCCAGCTGCCGCGCATAGGCCACTGTCTCCTCCATGGTGATCCCTGCAACAGGAACCAGGGGGCAGACATCGGTGGCTCCAAAACGGGGGTGCTCCCCTGAATGTTTTGACATGTCGATCACCTCGGAGGCCATCTTCACTGCCCGGAAGGCTGCCTCCATCACCGGACCGGGTGCTCCCACAAAGGTGACCACCGTCCGGTTGGTTGCTTTTCCCGGATCCACATCAAGCAGTTTAACGCCATCCACTGCCTCCACCTGATCGGTAATCTTCCTGATCACCTCCATATCCCCTCCTTCGCTAAAATTGGGAACGCACTCTATAATCTGATTCATCTGTATGGTATTCTCTTTTTCTGTTATCAGTTTCGGTCTGCTCTGTTATGATCTATTCCGAAGTCTCGTACTCGGATATGCCATTTAAAATGACCCTGCTGATCTGGCTGGCCCCGTAAGAGTAGGGCATGAATCCAAATCCGGGCATCGGTTTGGTAACAATAAGGTTGGCCACCTTGCCGGTGGTAATGGTGCCGTGGGTCTCCTCAAGTCCCATGGCATACGCACCGTTGATGGTCACTGCACTGAGCACCTCAAAGGGAAGCATCTTCAGCTGCATGATCCCCAGCGACATGATCAGCTCCATGTTCCCCGATGGCGAGGAGCCGGGGTTATAATCGGATGCCAGTGCCACCGGCAATCCTGCATCGATCATCTTTCGTGCCGGGGCATAGGAGATGCCAAGGAAGAGTGAAGCACCGGGCAGAAGGGTCGGCATGGTGGAGCTATTCTTCAATGCATCCAGCTCCTCCTGACCAACAAATTCCAGGTGATCCACCGAACGGGCTCCATGTTTTACCCCCACCTGGATACCTCCTGAAAAGTCCAGCTCATTGGCATGGATCTTCGGCACCATTCCATATTTCGCTCCCGCTTCCAGCATGCGTGCAGTCTGCTCTACCGTAAAGAAACCGCGGTCACAGAACACATCGATGTAATCGGCCAATCCCTCTGCAGCCACTGCCGGGATCATCTCATCCACCACCAGATCCACATAGCGATCCGGTTGAGATTTATACTCAAGTGGTAGTGCATGGGCACCCAGGAAGGTGGATTTGATGGTCACAGGGGTCTCCTCCTTCAGCCTCCTGATAACCCTGAGCATCTTTAGTTCGTCCCTGGTGCTTAGTCCATATCCACTTTTTATCTCCACCGCACCGGTCCCTGAACGGATAATCTCCCGGATCCTGGGCAGCGATTGCCTGAAGAGCTCCTCCTCGGATGTCTCTGAGAGCAGGGCAGCTGAATTGAGGATCCCTCCGCCTCTGCGGGCGATCTCCTCATAGCTTAAACCACGGATCTTATCCTCGTACTCCTGTTCACGGCTCCCTGCATAGACCAGGTGGGTGTGTGAATCACAGAAGGCAGGCATCACCATCCCCCCTTTACAGTCGATCACCTGGTCCCCGGGAAAGGGATCCGCCTCACCTGCACCGTAACACCCGATCAGGCCATTATCTATAACCAGCCATGCATTGTCAATGGTGTTTACCTTCTGCATCGCAGCGCCTGCCACACAGGCACTCTCTTCCTGGTCAACCACCAGTAAACCGGCAATATTTGTCAATACCTGTCTCATCCTGCGAAGATAGGAAATTGTGTCTGCTCTGCTGAATGTTTTAGAGCAAAATTTGGGCAGGGTTATTTCAGCAAATAGGCAATGGCCACACCCAGGTAATTCCCGATGGCGTAACC
>JBDLIQ010000150.1:0-6995 GCA_039714775.1 Bacteroidota bacterium | reverse complement strand
GTTTTCTGATACCAACATCACCTTTGGTGATGTATCAGCAATCAAGGAGATCTTTAAAAACAGGCTTCAGAACATCTACCACTCAAGAATCGAATATCCCGAGTAACCCTCACCCTCACCTCTCACCTCTCACCACTCACTAGTCGAGCAGCTCAATAACCTCTGTACCTGGAAACTTCTCCTGTTCAAACCTGAAAGTACCATCATCAAGCTTCTGGTTGCCCCTGACCGAAGCGAGGATCAGGGTGTAATGAATCCCCTCCTTGTGCATCAGAACAATGGCTTCCAGTTTTAGGGTCTGCGGGTGGATATACAGCTTTAGCATGGAGTAGGGCCCGCTCAGCTCTTTCGGATAGAGCTGTATCTCTACCCTCTCTCTGCCCATGAAGGGCTTTTCCCCCATGAACTGGTACCTGAAATCCTGCTGATAGCCCTTAATGGCTTTCATGGGAACTGCCTGCATGTAGCCGGGATCATCCGGATCAGGAGTACTCACATAGACCTCTTCAGTATCGGTATTCTGTGAGTAGAGCCTCTCTCCATCGAAGTAGACAATGTATTCATCCACGACCATTTTGTATTTCAATCCCCTCATCCAGAGGGTTCCCTCTCCTTCGATCCTGGTTTCCCTCATGATATCTTCCCGGATGGTCTCCAGCTCGATTATGTAGTCCTCATCCATTTTAAACTGGCCGGAGACAGCCTGCATGTAGGTATGAACCCTTTGATCCTGGGCTGTAACCTGTATGATGACAAAAAATCCCGTCAGAATGATCAGAATACTCCTTAGTAAGTGCTTCATTTGGTTTTGCTTTAGGAAAGATCCTTCAAAATCTGTTCCAAACTGAATTCGTCCTGAATAAGTACCTGTCTTGCCTTACTCCCTTCGAAAGGACCCAGGATCCCGGCAGCCTCCAGCTGATCTACAATTCTGCCTGCCCGGTTGTAACCAAGTGACAGTTTTCTCTGGATCAGGGATGTGGATCCCTGCTGGTTCTGTACCACCAGGCGGGCGGCGTCCTCAAATTTATCATCCCGCTTGTCCAGATCCACATCCGGTGCTTCACCGCCCTCCTCTTCAACCGGAGTTAGCATCATTGCGCTTGGGTATCCGCGTTGCCCCCCGATAAAATCGGTAATCTCCTCTATTTCAGGTCCGTCGATAAAGGCGCACTGCAACCTGGTGGGTTCATTTCCACTGAGAAAGAGCATATCTCCCCGTCCGATCAGCTGGTCAGCCCCTGGTCCGTCAAGGATGGTCCTGGAGTCGATACCGGAGGTGACCCGAAAAGCGATCCTGGCCGGAAAGTTGGCTTTGATCACCCCGGTAATGATGTTGGTTGTGGGACGCTGCGTGGCGATCACCAGGTGGATGCCGATGGCCCTGGCCAGTTGTGCCAGTCTCGATATCGGGTGCTCAATCTCCCGGCCTGCTGTCATGATCAGGTCCGCGAACTCATCAATCACCACCACGATAAATGGCAGATAACGGTGACCCTTGTTTGGATTTAGCTTGCGGTTGATAAACTTGTTATTGTACTCCTTAATGTTTCGTACCTGTGCTGCTTTCAGGAGGTTGTAGCGTTCATCCATTTCAGCCCCCAGGCTGTTCAGGGTGTGGATCACCTGCCGGGTATCCGTTATAATGGCCTCTTCCGATTCGGGCAGTTTGGCCAGGTAGTGCCGCTCAATCTTGCTGTATAATGAGAGTTCGACCTTCTTGGGGTCGATCATAACAAACTTTAGCTGGGCAGGGTGCTTTTTGTAGAGCAGGGAGGCGATGATGGCATTCAGGCCAACAGATTTTCCCTGGCCCGTGGCACCGGCAACCAGCAGGTGGGGCATTTTGGCAAGGTCAAAGACAAAGGTTTCATTGGCAATTGTCTTTCCCAGGGCAATGGCCAGATCCATTTCAGACTCCTGGAATTTCTTAGAGGCAAGGATCGATTTCATGGAGACGATCCTTGGATTCTGGTTGGGCACTTCGATCCCGATGGTCCCTTTCCCCGGGATGGGGGCAATGATCCTGATGCCCAGGGCAGCCAGGCTCAGGGCAATGTCATCCTCCAGGTTCTTAATCTTGGAGATCCTGATGCCGGGAGCTGGAACGATTTCATAAAGGGTGACTGTAGGCCCTATGGTGGCTTTGATCTTCTCAATCTTGATATTGTAATTCCCCAGGGTTTCAACGATGCGGTTCTTATTGGAGAGGAGCTCTTCATTTGAGACCGTGCTTTCGCCCTGGTCGTAGTCTTTCAGGAGACTGATGGGCGGGAAACGGAATTTTGCCAGGTCCAGGGTAGGGTCATACTCCCCAAGTGCCCCTTCGTCCGGATTAAAATCCTCCGGGTTAATACCCGAAACATCTTCCACCATCATCTCTACATCGGCCTTGTCACCTCCAGGCTTCCCTTCTCCTTCAATCTTCGCATCCTCTTTAATCTTTGCTTCCCCTTCAGACTTAGTTTCCACATCAATCCCGGCAACCATTTCATCATGCCCGGTCGTTTGTGGCAGATCCTCATCGTTGGAGGTTACAACGAAAGGTTCTTCAACAGGGTTCTCCTCCTCAGCAGCTCCGTTTTCGTTTACGGGACTCTTCCCTAAAAGGGTCATTTTATGGTTATGAAACCACTCAATGAATCCTGTGGAGAAAAGGAGAAGGGCTGCATAACAGATGAGAAGCAGAAAGGCTGTTCCCACATACCCGATACTGGCAAGTAGCCACCTGCTGATAAAAAAACCGTGTTCTCCTCCCGGACCACTGCCCAGGATTCCGTTTCCGTCCTTAAACAACAGCCCCAGTGTAACTGAGAGCAGGATAACCAGGATCAGGCTGTGCCTTACAGCCCTCCATGTTTTGACCAGCCTGATCTTATAGAGTGACATGGTCCATATGATCAGGATGCCCGGGAAAAGAAAACTTGCCAGTCCAAACCATTTGTTGATGAACAGATTGGAAAGCCATGCCCCCAGCTTTCCTCCCTGGTTCTTAACCTCGATCCCGGGACCGGAAAAGACCTTTGCCCACTCGAAATCCTGATCGGTTCTCCAGTGGACCAGGTAGGAGATAAAGGAGAGAAGCATAAACAGGGCAGATAACAGAAATACTATGCCCATAGCATACCTGAAGCGATCGTCCCTAAAAAAAGCTACCAGGGAGCTGATGAGATTTACAAATCCGTTGTTGTTGTTCTTCTTCTTTTTCTTCTTCTTGGCCATCCTGTTCGTGTTGATTGGAACTTTCTAAGGTAATAATAACGTGATACGGATGACTAATCTTTTGTAAACAGGCTGTTGATAATCTCCTCCATGGCATTCCGGTTCACGGCCTTGTAATCGCCAGGGATGGTAAAGATCTCAGATTCAATGGTTTTTGATTCCATTTCCATGCATGTCAGGTGAATCTTTAACCGGCTCAGCTCTATTCTGAAATCCGTCAGAGGATCATCCACCATGTGAAAAGGTGTGCTGATGTTGGGCCTGCGTATTGAGAACTCCTTTGTACTGTAGATGTTGTAGCGCTCATGATCGGCTTCAACCGCCAGCTGCTCCGAACTCACACCTCCGATCACCGCAGTTTCACCAGTTGCTTTGCACTTTAAATGATCCGGTTTTGCGACTCCCGCAGGAAGCTCTCCCGATTCACCCCTGTAATATACTTTGCTGCCAAAGAAACTGAGCAGGGTTGTAACCCGTTTATGTTTCAGGTCAGCGATCTGAACCAGCGAGAACTGGTTCAGGAATCCATCAATCCTGGTATAAACATAGTGCTTTGTGTAGTATGCCTCCATGGTGCCCGGCAGGATCCTGGTTGGAATGTCTCCTGCCTGCTCCTCCAGGTATTCAATCTGATACACCATGTAATGTGCCTCCATTGTCTCGGGAAGGTCCGCTGTACGACGGCATCCAATCAACAGGATGGTCAGCAGGGCAGGATATAAAAGGAGGTGTTTACGAATCACTATTCCGGGAATCAGTTTCCCAAAAATAGAAAATATTGTACACTTCTTCCGATGATCCGGAATCCTTTGACGAACACACCTTTTTTGTCATGTTTAACAGCCTGTTTTGTGGAAGTTGTCTGCAGCCTGTTTTTTTTAGATTTGTAGGGAATGAAATCCGGATATCTCATGAACAGACTGGCAGTAGTGGCTCTGGGTGGGAATGCATTGCTTAGGGATAACCAGCAGGGCACCATTGACGAACAGGAGCAGAACACCACAGATACACTGGAGAACCTTGTTTTTCTGATCAGGGAGGGCTACAACCTGGTGATTACCCATGGCAACGGTCCCCAGGTAGGCAACATCCTCATGCGCAACGATGCAGGAGAGGGTGTATACGGGATTCCCCAGATGCCCCTTGATATTTGTGTGGCCGATTCACAGGGCGGAATCGGTTATATGATCGAAAGGATGCTCAGGAACGTTTTACATAAGCATGGAATCGACCGGGAGGTGGTTACCCTGGTTACCATGGCACTGGTCAACAACAACGATCCTGCCTTCAACAACCCATCCAAACGTGTAGGCAGGATCTATAACATGGAGGATGCTCAGCGGATTGCCTCTGAGAAGGGGTGGATATTCAGGGAATCCAAAAAGGGTGCAGGGGGATTCAGAAGGGTGGTTCCTTCTCCGGAACCCCTGGAAATTATCAATGAGAGGGTGGTGGAGTCCCTGGCCAGACAGGGAACCATTGTGGTGGCCTCTGGTGGTGGAGGGATTCCGGTATACAGGGATGAAAAAGGAGGGATCAGACCCTCAGAGGCAGTGATCGATAAGGACCTGGCGTCGGCGTTGCTCGGTGCACGCATCAAAGCAGATGAGTACTATATCTTAACGGACGTTCCTTTCGTTTTTATCAACTACAAGACTCCTCAGCAGGAGAAAATGGAATTCCTTGATTATGCCGATACCAGGAGCTACCTGGAGCAGGGCATGTTTGGCGAAGGGAGCATGGCGCCAAAGATCAGGGCCTGCCTCAGGTTTATCGAACAGGGGGGTGAAAAGAGTGTGATCACCGAGGCCTTTAAACTGGAGGACAAGCGTTATGGCACAAAGATCACCATGAAATACAAATAATCAGGTAACTGTTAACGTTACTCTATAGAACTTTCATTTTTGTGTTCAAAGAATACAAAAATGAAGTTTCTATCATTAACTCCCACAATGTTTTTTATTTACCTGGGTAAGGTTTAAAAAAAAACATTATGTTCGTTTGTCTGATTAAATCAGGCAAGTCGAATCGAAAAAAAACTTATACCGGATATGGCAATCAACCTGCAAAACCGTCACTTTCTGACTCTCCTGGATTACACTCCTGAAGAGATCCGTTTTCTCCTGGATCTGAGCATGGATCTGAAGAGAGCAAAAAAGGCCGGGAATGAATCCCAAACCCTGAAAGGAAAAAACATTGCTCTGATTTTTGAAAAGAGCTCAACACGAACCCGGTGTGCCTTTGAGGTGGCTGCCATGGATCAGGGAGCAGGGGTCACCTACCTGGGCCCGTCCGGATCACAGATCGGACACAAAGAGTCCATGAAGGATACAGCCAGGGTGCTTGGAAGGATGTACGATGGCATCGAGTACCGTGGTTTTGGTCAGGCCATCGTGGCAGAGCTTGCTGCCAATGCGGGAGTGCCTGTATGGAACGGGCTTACCGATGAATTCCATCCCACGCAGGTACTGGCCGATTTTATGACAATGATGGAGCATTCGGACAAACCGCTTAGCAGTATGAAATTTTGTTATCTGGGCGATGCAAGAAACAATGTGGGGAATTCCCTGATGGTGGGAGCTGCAAAGGTGGGGATGGATTTTCGTGCCGCTGCGCCTGCCTCTGTTCAGCCTGAGGAGTCCCTGGTGGAGAGGTGCCGTGAGATTGCAGCCGAAACCGGCGGCAGAATAGACATTACCGAGGATGTGAAGCAGGCTGTAAAAGATGCAGACTTTCTTTACACCGATGTGTGGGTCTCCATGGGTGAACCACAGGAGGTGTGGGCTGAGCGCATTAAACTGTTGCAACCCTACCAGGTAAACCAGGAGATTATTCGCATGACTGGTAATCCTGATGTAAAATTCCTCCACTGCCTGCCTGCATTTCACAACCGGGAGACCAAAGTGGGGGAGGAGATCTACCAGAAATTCGGACTGGATGGCCTTGAGGTCACAGAGGAGGTGTTCGAATCGGGCCGGTCCATTGTTTTTGATGAGGCAGAAAATCGTCTTCACACCATCAAAGCCATCTTAGTCGCAACCCTTGGACATTAGTCACCTCTCACCCTCACCTCTCACCTCTCACCCTCACCAATCACCCTCACCTCTCACCCTCACCAATCACCCTCACCAAAAAAGAAACCTGATATAGAAGAAGAGAATTGTTCCACAGGTCATTAATTTCAATCCTACCCCCAGCATGAAGCCCACAAATGATCCCCATGCTGCCCTGAGAGCCTCTTTCTCCTTTTTTCCTGTTGTGATCTCTCCGATGTAGGCCCCCAGGAACGGTCCAATGATGATGCCAAGGGGGCCAAAAAACAGGCCGACCACCACCCCGAGGGTGGCTCCCCAGACACCCCGTTTGGATCCGCCGTATTTCTTGGTGCCCAGGATGGGAACTACGTAATCGAGCACTGTGACCAGAATCACGAAGAAGAGAAGTACCCAGAGTGTAGTATCATATCCTTCCGGATTTTCATCGATGAAGTGGGTCCATCTCAGGAGAAGGAGTCCGGCCCAACTAATGGGGGGGCCGGGGAGAACAGGGAGAAAGCTTCCGAGAAATCCGATCAGAACCAGCGCCGTTCCGAGAATGGCCAGTGTAATATCCATGTGTTATTAATTATGAATGAAAGACTTTTTCGAAAATTAGTAAAAATTCGTACATTTAATAGACGGGATTTGTGCAGATGAACCGTCCATTACAATAATTACATTATTATCACAAAAGGAAATGTAATTATTGTTCTGGTAAGTTACATTAGGCCAATT
>JBDLIQ010000149.1:0-7089 GCA_039714775.1 Bacteroidota bacterium | reverse complement strand
GAGTATAATGATCCAAATCGTAGCTGACCATAAGATCCCGTTTTTGAAAGGTGCACTGGAGGGGGTGGCAAGTGTAAAGTACCTTTCGGGAGGTGAGATCTCCAGGAGCGACCTGCTGGAAGCGGATGCACTGATTATCCGGACCCGCACCCGGTGTGACAGGTCACTACTGGAGGGAACCGGGGTAAAGTTTATTGCAACGGCCACCATCGGTCATGACCACATCGACAGAGAATACTGCAGCGAAGCAGCGATCAGCTGGGTAAATGCCCCCGGATGCAACGCTTCGTCAGTTCAGCAGTACATGGTCTCCACGCTACTCTACCTCGCCGTAGAGAGGAATCTGGAGCTCTCATCCCTTACCCTTGGGGTAATCGGTGTCGGCAATGTGGGAAGCAAAGTGGTTAAGGCAGCTGAATCATTGGGTATGAAAGTTCTGATGAATGACCCACCCAGGGAGAGGAGCGAGGGGAGTGGCCCATTTGTTCCCCTGGAGCATCTCCTGGCGCAGTCGGATGTAGTTACACTGCACGTTCCTTTAAACCGTGGTGGAGCAGACAATACCCTGCAGATGGTCAACCGGCAGTTTATTCAACAGATGAAGCCGGGGGCGATCCTGGTGAACTCCTCCCGTGGTGGTGTGGTTTCGGAACAGCACCTGATCAGCGGGATAGAGAGCGGAAAGATCTCCGGTGCGGTACTGGATGTATTCCAGGGAGAACCGGAAGTTGGTGCCGGATTGCTGGATCTCCTCACTCTGGCAACCCCCCATATAGCTGGCTATTCCCTGGACGGAAAAGCCAATGGAACCACCATGGCTGTGCAGGCAGTCAGTCAGTTTTTTAACCTGGGACTGGATGGGTGGGAGCCGGATGGGATCCCTCTTCCCGAACAGACCATGCTGCTGGGTGATGCATCTTCATTCAGTCGCAATGAGCTGTTGTGGGAGCTGTTCCGACAAACATACGATGTATCGAAAGATGACCGGAGGTTGAGGGACCAGCCGGAAGCATTTGAATCATTAAGGGGGAATTATCCGCTGCGTCGGGAACCCCCAGCCTTTTCGGTGAGGTTGTTCCAGGGGTACCCCGAAATCAGGGAGCTGCTTGAGGCACTTGGATTCTCAGTGCTCTCTGACCACTGTAGTTAAAACTTACAAAACACGAAACATAAAACACGAAACACAAATTAAGATGATGAAAACAAAAGCTGATATTGGACTCATAGGTCTGGCCGTTATGGGTGAGAACCTGGTACTGAACATGGAGCGGAACGGTTATACGGTTGCCGTCTATAACCGGACAGTTGCAAAAGTGGAATCCTTTATGAACGGAAGGGGAAAGGGGAAAAACTTCATTGGAGCCGCCTCCATTGAGCAGTTTATTGCTTCACTGGAGCGGCCCAGGAAGGTGATGATGCTGGTCAAGGCCGGAAAACCGGTGGATGACTTCATTGAGCTGCTGATTCCCCACCTGGAAACCGGCGATATCATTATTGATGGCGGAAACTCTCACTTCCCCGATTCCATCCGGAGGACTAAGTATGTGGAGAGCAAGGGGATGCGGTTTATCGGAACCGGGGTCTCGGGAGGTGAAGAGGGTGCACTGCTGGGCCCCTCCATTATGCCGGGAGGTTCTCCAGATGCATGGCCCCATGTGAAGGATATTTTTCAGGCAATTTCGGCCAAAGTCGAAGACGGAACACCCTGTTGTGACTGGGTGGGAAGCGACGGTGCAGGACATTTTGTAAAGATGGTCCATAACGGGATCGAATACGGGGATATGCAGCTTATCACCGAGGCGTACAACCTGATGAAGAACCTGCTGGGAATGAGTTCCGGTGAGATGCACGATGTTTTCAAAGCCTGGAACGAGGGCGACCTGGACAGCTACCTGATGGAGATTACCAGGGATATCCTGGGATATAACGATGAAGATGGTGATGCACTGGTGGAGAAGATCCTGGATACGGCCGGACAGAAGGGAACCGGTAAATGGACCGGAATCGAAGCGCTCAATCTTGGAATTCCACTGACCCTGATCGGGGAGTCGGTATTTGCAAGGTGCCTTTCGGCTCTTAAAGAGGAGCGCGTTGAAGCTTCAAAAATAATTTCGGGTCCGACACCCTCATTCGACGGGGACAAACAGGCCTTTTTGGAGGACATCAAACGTGCACTCTATGCCTCCAAGATCGTCTCCTATGCACAGGGGTACACACTGATGAGAGAGGCGGCAAAGGAGTATGGCTGGGATCTGAACTACGGCGATATCGCCCTGCTCTGGAGGGGTGGCTGTATCATTCGTTCCGTATTTCTGGGTAAGATCAAAGATGCATTTGACAAGAATCCCGGACTGCCCAACCTGTTGCTGGATCCATTCTTTAAGGAGAAGGTTGAGGAGGCACAGGCAGGATGGCGCAGGGTGGTCTCCACTGCACTGCTCAACGGTATTCCTGTACCGGCCTTCACCACAGCACTTAACTATTTTGACGGTTACCGCTCAGAGCGTCTCCCGGCCAACCTGCTGCAGGCCCAGCGGGACTATTTCGGGGCCCATACCTACGAAAGAGTGGACAGACCCCGGGGAGAGTTTTTCCATACCAACTGGACCGGACGCGGAGGAGACACCAGCTCCTCGACGTACACTGTCTGAGATCCTGTGGAGAGAAGTATCTCCTGAAAACAGGTAAGACCAAAAAAAACCGGGTAACTATAGGTAGCTACCCGGTTTTTAATTTATAACTGTCACCAATCACCAATCACCATTAGCCATTAAATCCACCCACGCGGTGGTAATTCTCCTGGGCGTTGATATAAAATGCTTTGTATTTGATGTAGTGGTTCCCCTTTTTGAATTCCCAGTGTACATTCTGGGCCTTGAAGATCTTGCCAATACAGGCTTCAAAGATCAGGGTGTAATTGATACCTGTGATCTGTTCCGCTTCAATGATGTTCTTGAATTCAACACTCCTGTCTGCAAAATGACCGATTACAGGGAGGGTGTATTTTTTTTGCATTCTCTTCTTCTTGGAACCCTCATTGATGATGGCCGTTCGTCTTGGTTCAACTGGCTTCTTTGACATGTGTACTGTTTTTGTGTAATACGTAAATGTATGGCAAAATGTTATGTCATTTGTAAAAATAAGAAAAAAAATAGAAAACAATTCCATGAGATTTATAAACAGAAGTGTATTTTTGCCCCGTGCCTAAAACACTGATTGCATACTCAACAACCCTGGGGTGTACCGAACAATGTGCCTCGAAACTGAAGGAAGACCTTGGTAACGGGGTGGAGATGGTGCGCATCTCGCGGCGCCGTCGGTATCAACTAAAGGAGTTTAATACGGTTATTGTGGGTGGATCCATTCATGAAGGGATGATCCAGCGGTCGGTGTATAAGTTTTGTGAAGACAACCTGGATGAGCTGTTGCAGAAAGAGGTGGGACTGTTTGTATGCTGCATCGATCCGGATGCAAATGAGAAGGAGCTGATCGAAAGGGCATTTCCTGAGAAGCTTGTTAAACATGCCCTGGCAAGTGGTTTTTTCGGTGGAGAGCTGAACATCAAGAAGATGAACCTTCTGCAAAAGATCATGACACGAAAAGCTGCACGGCTTCAGAAAGAGCCTGAAATTGACTTCAGGAGAATCGTCGAATTTGCCAGGAAGCTGCAGGATAACTGATTACCCGCCGATCTCAATGGAACCTTCGTATACTTTTTCAACCGGCCCGGTCAGGTAGATGTCTGAGAAACGGTTATGGTGTTGCGCTTTGAAAGCGACATTCAGCTTTCCCCCAAGGGTATTCACCTGGTATGATAAGATTTCGGTTTTGAAGTGGAAGTATGAACAGATGGCTGCGGCCGTTACACCTGTTCCACATGAGTAGGTTTCCCCCTCTACCCCCCTTTCATAGGTCCTTACATTGATTTTATTTGAGTTCCCTTCCACCTCTACAAAATTGACATTGACACCATCTTTTCCAAAACGTGCATGGTTACGGAGCTCGCTGCCCTCACGTTCAACATCCATCTCATTCACCCGGGAGACATATTTAACAAAGTGGGGGGAGCCGGTATCGATCAGGTATCCATCATCAGCCCACCTGACTCCATTCACATCATTCAGTTTCAGCCGGATCTCTCTGTTTGGAAGGAGGGTGGCGGTATGGATTCCGTCAATGCCTTCAAACTTTGTATCCATGCCGATAATCCCCAGTTCACTGGCAAATGCGGTAATGCACCTCCCGCCGTTTCCACACATGGTACCTTCATGTCCATCTGCGTTGAAGTACTGCATTCTGAAATCCACCTTTGAGCTCTCTCCGAGGATGATCAACCCGTCAGCCCCGACACCAAACCTGCGGCTACACATGGTCCGGATCGCTTCATGATCCAACCGGGAGCTATCCTGACCTCTCCCGTCAATCATGATGAAGTCATTTCCGGTACCGTGATATTTTGAAAACTGAACAAACATGGATGTTGGGTCGTTAAAAAAGGTTAAAACCAGCAGGATAAGTCAATTTTTTTGTGATTCCAGCTGTTATGATAGTAAATTGGTCATTAAAAGGTACAGTATTTGTATGAAAATTCAGCATTAACAAATGTATTAATTAAATAGCAAAGAGGTATGAAAGCCAGGAGGATCTTCGGAGTATTTGCAGTGGCATTGTTGGGCGCACTTGCAGCAGTCGTTATCTATTCAAAGCTGTTCCAGATGGAGCCAACCATTGTTGAGGTTCCGGCAGAGAACAGGGTCCGGTATGTAAACCTGCCGGGAACAGAAGCTGGTTCGGCCCTTGATTTCACCCAGGCCGTGGCCCAGTCGATCGATGCGGTGGTCCATGTGAAGACAAAAATGTTCAGGGAGTATGCAGCGAATCCCCTCTATGAATTCTTCTTTGGGGATCAGCCAAAGTCTGAACCTGCACCTATTCTTGGTTTTGGAAGCGGAGTGGTCATTTCGAGTCAGGGTTACATCGTTACCAACAACCATGTGATCGATGGGTCTGACGAAATTGTGGTGGTGTTTAATGACAAGAGGGAGTTCAGCGCCACTTTGATCGGAACCGATCCCACCACCGACATTGCCCTTCTGAAGGTGGAGGAGGAGGGGCTTGCACCCCTAAGCTTTGGCGATTCCGATGCGCTGCAACTGGGCGAGTGGGTGCTGGCCATCGGCAATCCCTATAACCTCACCAGTACGGTAACTGCCGGTATCGTGAGTGCAAAAGCAAGGAGTATTAACATCATGCGGGCACAGGAATTCGGTATTGAATCGTTTATTCAGACCGATGCTGCTGTGAATCCGGGAAACAGCGGAGGTGCATTGATCAATACACGGGGAGAACTGGTCGGGATCAATACGGCCATTGCCTCCCGGACGGGTGCATTTTCGGGATACTCATTTGCGGTCCCGGTAAGCATTGTACATAAGGTCGTACAGGACCTTATGGAGTACGGAACGGTGCAACGTGCCATCCTGGGGGTTACCATCCAGGATGTGACTGCCGAATTGGCAGAGGAGCATGGAATTGCAGAGATTGAAGGGGTCTACGTGAATGGTGTCAGGGAAGATGGTGCAGCAAAGAGTGCAGGTATTAAAACCGGCGATGTGATCATCTCCATTGACGGGGTTCGGGTAAACAGCGGAGCGGAGCTGCAGGAGCAGATTTCAAAGTACAGACCGGGAGAGAGAGTGACAGTTGTGGTTCGCCGCGGTGAATCAATGAAACAATTTAAGGTCGTTTTACGTAACCTTGAGGGCAATACGGAAATTGTTAAGCGGGAAGATCTGCTGGAACTCCTTGGTGCAAGCTTTAAACCTGTATCAGAAAAGGAGAAACGATCACTGGGGATCCTGTACGGATTGAAAGTGACCGATGTGAAACCGGGTAAATTTGCAAAAGTGGGTATAAAGGAGGGTTTTGTGCTCACTTCTGTAAACAAAAAGCCTGTTGACAGCGTTAAGGATATTACAGAGATTCTGGAAGATAGTGAGGGGGGAGTTATCATCGAGGGAGTAGACAGGACGGGATCCCGGTCCTATTTTGCTTTCGGGATGTAAAATAACCCTCATATCCTTTCCGTTCTAAGACAAAGAAGACTGCGAAGGTCTTCTTTGTATGTTATACACTTTTATGCTTATTTAAATTGACTATAGATAAATAAGCGAGTACATTTGCAGGGATTTTTTATTTAGTAATTTTTGATTTTTGAGGAGTAGTAAATGAGACAGTTAAAGATCACCAAATCTATTACCAACAGGGAAAGTGCTTCATTGGACAAGTATCTGCAGGAGATTGGTAAAGAAGAGTTGATCACTGTTGAGGAAGAGGTTGAATTGGCTCAACGGATCAAAAAGGGCGACAGAACCGCCCTTGAGAAACTCACACGAGCAAATCTGAGGTTTGTCGTTTCAGTGGCAAAGCAGTATCAAAACCAGGGATTAAGCCTTCCCGATTTAATCAATGAAGGCAACCTGGGACTGATTAAAGCAGCTGAGAAATTCGATGAAACCAGGGGTTTTAAATTCATCTCCTATGCCGTCTGGTGGATCAGGCAATCGATCCTTCAGGCACTGGCAGAACAATCAAGGATCGTACGCCTTCCATTGAACCAGGTTGGTTCGCTAAACAAGATTAACAAGGCGTTTTCCAAGTTTGAGCAGGAGTATGAAAGACAACCCACACCAGAGGAGCTTGCTGAGGCACTCGACCTTCCCAAGGAGAAAGTATCGGATACCCTCCGTGTTTCGGGAAGGCATGTATCGGTTGACGCACCCTTTGTCGATGGTGAAGACAACAGTCTGTTGGATGTACTGGTGAACAATGATTCACCCAACGCAGACAACACCCTTATTAATGAATCCCTTTCGCGGGAAGTGGACCGTGCACTGGCCACACTGACCGAAAGAGAGCGTGATATCATTAAGCTGTTCTTCGGAATTAGCACCCAGGAGATGACACTGGAAGAGATTGGAGAAAAATTCGGACTGACCCGCGAACGCGTTCGTCAGATTAAGGAAAAGGCCATACGCCGCCTCCGCCACACTTCCAGGTCCAAGTTGTTAAAGACTTACCTGGGCTAGG
>JBDLIQ010000148.1:0-7098 GCA_039714775.1 Bacteroidota bacterium | reverse complement strand
CATGAGAAATCGATTGATCACAGGAATTCTGGTGGTGCTGGTAACGGCACTTTTTGCAGGTTGCGGAAACTCTCCTGAAGTGCAGGCTGAAAAGCAGGGAGAGGAGATCTGGTTCGGGGAGCAGCTGTATGAGTACGGTGATATTGCCAAAAACAGCGATGGTGCCTGCTCCTTTACCTTCACAAACATAGGAGATGAAGCCATTGTGATCAGCCAGGTACGTGCCTCCTGCGGCTGTACGGTTCCATCATGGCCAAAGGAACCCGTTGAACCGGGCGATTCGGGCATGATCAGGGTGGTGTACAACACAGCCATCTCCGGCCCGTTTTATAAATCAATCAACGTCTATTCCACAGCTGCCAATTCACCGGTTAAACTTTACGTGAAAGGCAAGGTGATCCCCGCAGCTTAAAACAATCCTGTTATGCCAGTTATTTCAAAGAAAGGAGAGATGATGCCTGCTTCCCCCATCCGCAGGCTGGTGCCCTATGCCGAAGAGGCTAAAAGCAGAGGGAGAAAAGTGTACCACCTCAACATTGGTCAGCCTGACATTAAAACACCCGAGGTGGCCAGGGAGGCAGTCAAAAACATGACCGACCAGGTGATCGAGTACAGCCATTCGGCCGGGAACGAGCGTTACCGCCGGAAGCTGGCCACCTTCTACCAGGAGATCGGAATTGATGTGGACCATACCGAAATACTGGTCACCACGGGAGGATCAGAAGCCATCACCTTTGCGCTGATGTCTACGGTCAATCCGGGTGAAGAGGTGATTGTTCCGGAACCATTCTATGCCAATTATAACGGATTTTCTGTGTCAGCAGGGATCAATGTAGTTCCTATCACCTCGGGCATTGACAGCGGATTTGCATTGCCCCCCATCGACCAGTTTGAGAAGGTGATCACCCCGAAAACCAGGGGGATCATCATTTGCAACCCCAACAATCCCACCGGGTACCTCTATTCACAGAGGGAGCTGGAGATGCTGGGTGAGATTGTGAAGAAGCATGACCTCTACCTCTTTTCGGATGAGGTATACCGCGAGTTCTGCTACGATGGTGAGAAGCACTTCTCGGCCATGGACCTGAAGGGGCTGGAGGAGCATGTGGTGATGTTCGATTCAGTTTCCAAACGCTACAGCATGTGCGGAGTACGCGTAGGAGCACTGATTTCGAAAAACAGGGAGCTGATCTCCACAGCACTGAAATTTGCACAGGCCAGGCTGAGTCCTCCCTCCTACGGACAGGTGGCCGGTGAGGCGGCACTGGATACCCCTCTCTCCTATTTCGAGGAGGTGTACGATGAGTACATCGAAAGGCGCAATTACATGGTGGAAGCCCTGAACAGGATGCCGGGGGTGATCTGCCCCACTCCAAAGGGTGCTTTCTACACGGTGGTACACCTGCCTGTAGATGATGCAGATATTTTCTGCCAGTGGATCCTTAGCGACTTTGAATACAAAAACCAGACGGTGATGATGGCCCCGGCATCGGGTTTCTATTCAACTCCCGGGCTGGGCAGACAGGAGGTCCGCATCGCTTATGTGCTTAAAAAAGATGACCTGGTGCTGGCCATGGAGACCCTGGCAGAAGCACTGAAAGCATACCCCGGAAAAACCATCTGATCTTTCTGATCTTTTTGACTACTTTTGCACCATGAAGTTTAGTGATTTCGGTTTTGAACCCGCATTGATGGAGGGGATCGAAGCCATGGGGTTTGAGAATCCGACACCCATTCAGCAGGAGGCCATGCCGGCCATTTTAGAGGGAAAAGATATCATTGGGTCGGCACAGACCGGGACCGGGAAGACAGCTGCATTTCTGCTGCCTGTAATTCAGCGCATTATCGCATCAAAAAAGGAGAACAAGACAAGGGCTCTGATCATCGTTCCCACACGGGAGCTGGCTCAGCAGATCGATCAGCAGATGGAGGGCTTTGGCTATTTTACGCCTGTCAGCTCCATTGCAGTATATGGCGGTGGCGACGGAGCCCTGTTTGCACGAGAGAAGAAGGCACTTAGCGAAGGAACCGAGGTGGTGATCTGCACCCCCGGACGGATGATCGCCCACCTGAACAACAACTACGTGAATTTTGACGGATTGGAATACCTGATCCTGGATGAAGCGGACCGGATGCTGGATATGGGCTTTCATGAGGATATCATGAAGATCATCAATTACCTGCCTAAAAAGAGGCAGAACCTGATGTTTGCAGCCACCATGCCTGGTGACATACGCACCCTGGCCAAAAAGGTGCTGAACGACCCGGTCGAAATAAGCATTGCCGTCTCGAAACCTGCAGAGAAGGTGCTCCAGGTGGCCTATCCGGTGTATGAGGCCCATAAGCTTCCCCTGGTCACACACCTGCTGAAGGGCCGGGACCTGCAAAGTGTGATCGTATTCTGCTCTACAAAGATAGCGGCCAAACAGCTGGGAAGGCAGCTGAAGAGGGAGGGTCTGCTGGCCCAGGACATCCACTCCGACCTGGACCAGAAGGCACGCGAGGAGATCATGCTCCTGTTCCGCAACCGCAAGCTCAATATACTGGTGGCCACCGACCTGCTTTCCAGGGGGATCGACATTGACAACATCGAGCTGATCATCAACTACGATGTCCCCCACGAGGGAGAGGACTATATCCACCGCATCGGTCGGACCGCCAGGGCGGAGTCGGATGGTGTGGCCATTACACTGATCAGTGAACAGGAGCAGTACAAGTTTGCCCGGATCGAAAAGTTGCTGGAAAAGGAGGTGACCAAATCGACCGTTCCCGAGGAAATTGGGGAGACCCCCGAATACAATCCGTCCAAACACCGCAGTCATGACCGTGGTCGCGGAGGAAGTTTCAGGGGAAAAGGGTCCGGCGGAAAAAAAGGAGGTAGCAGGTCAGGTGGCAAGAGGCACAGTGGCTCGTACAAAGGAAAGAATCCAAAGGGAAACAGGCGTTAGCAGACCTCAGTCGTAGATAAGGTATTTCTCCCGTTTTCGCATGTAATTATCCAATCCCGGTCTCCAGCTTGCCCGGATCTTTGATTCATCCCAACCCGCTTCGATCTGCCACCGCAGATCAGCCGTCCCGGCCAGTTTCTCAAAAAACGGGATAAAGAACTCCTCTTTGTGCGGGTATTTGTGGTACGCATCAAGAAGAAATTCCAGGAAGAGCCTGTCCCAACCCTCCTCCGGTATGAAACTCCTGAGATCTTCACCAGAGCAGTGCTGACCCTCCAGCTTCGGGTAGCGGGATGCTCCCGGAACAGAAACCGGTGTAAATGAATACGCTCCTTCCAGATCGGGGTGCCCGTAGAGTTCAAATGGCGTCGGTGTACCCCTCCCTTCACTGACCACCGTTCCCTCAAAAAAACAGGTGGATGGGTAGAGCCGGATGGCATGGTCACGGGTAAGGTTGGGAGAGGGTGACACGGGCAGGGAATAGGCTTTCCCGTGGTAATAGTGGTTGCACCTGACCACACTGAGGTTGCATTGTACTCCGCCATGTAACCACCCCTCACCATTGATCATGCTTGCCAGTTCACCGATGGTAAGTCCATAAACCACCGGGATCGGATGCATCCCCACGAAAGATCGGTATTCCGGTTCAAGGATGGGTCCGTCCACATACCCGCTATTGGGATTTGGGCGGTCCAGTACCATCAGTGGAACACCATTTTCGGCACACGCTTCCATTACATAATGCAGGGTGGAGATGTAGGTATAGAACCTGGCACCAACATCCTGGATATCAAAAAGCACAAGGTCAACCCCCTCCAGATCTTCGGGCACCGGCTTTTTGTGATCACCGTACAGTGAGACCACCGGGATCCCCGTTACCGGATCCACACCGCTCTCCACCTTCTCTCCCGCATCGGCCTTGCCCCTGAATCCGTGCTCCGGGGCAAATACCTTCACCAGCTGCTTCCTTGCTAATCCGCTGGATATCAGGGTGTCTATCAGGTGGCTGTTGCCTACAACGGAGGTATGGTTGACCACCAGTGCAATCTTCAACTCTTCTATAAAGGGCAGGTAATAATCCATTCTTTCTGCTCCGCAACGGATGGGATGCTCTTCCGGTTGAGAGCAGGCAAGCATACCGGGCAGGAGCAGCAGGGTAATAATCAACATCCTCATATTCTCCTAAAATAGGTAAAAGATAACTACATTTCCTCTGTAAAACCTTCATTTTTGTCTCCCAAATATTCAAAAATGAAGGTTACAATAGGTAACTCCCATAAATTTTTTTATAAAGCCTATGTATGGTTTTTATAAAAAACCGAACATAGCCGCCCCTGCGGATATGTGAGAGCGAAGCGGCTGCATTTGCTTGCAAATGAAACTTTATGTACGTTTGAATCCATAATCCAGATTCCTTGAACACCGAACTGTTTATCGTACGCCGGATGATCGGCAGTAAAAAGGGCCGGAAGAGTTTTTCCCGCTCCATCGTCAACATTGCCATCTTTGGGATTGCGCTCGGGCTGACCGTCATGATCCTGGCGGTGGCCATTGTGACCGGGTTCAAAAAGGAGATCTCGGGCAAAGTATCCGGATTCGGTTCTCACATCCAGATCCTGAACCTGGATTCCAACCTCTCCTACGAAACCATGCCTGTACCTGATCAGTTTGAAGCCCTTGGGCAGGTCAGGGCCATTGACGGGGTGAAAAATGTTCAACCCTTTGCGATTAAAGCAGGGATCATCAAGACCGGCGAGGAGATTCACGGGGCCGTACTGAAGGGCATTGACCAGCAGTATGACTGGGACTTCATCACGCAACACATGGTTGAAGGGGAGATCATCACTGTCAATGATTCGGTGCGAACCAACCAGGTGGTGCTCTCACGCCATACAGCCAACCTTCTGAAACTGGGCAGGGGTGATAAGTTTACCATGTATTTTATACAGGAGCCACCAAGGGCAAGGACCTTTACCATCAGCGGTATCTACAGCACAAGTCTTGAAGAGTTCGACCGCCTCTATATCTACGCCGACATCAAGCAGGTTCAAAAGCTGAATGACTGGCATGGGGGTCAGGTGAGCGGACACGAGGTGTTGCTGGAAGATATGGATGACCTGGACCGGGCTGCCCAAAAGATAAGGGATCTGGTCTCTTTCGATTTCCTGGAGGATGGCAGCCGGTTGAAGGTGGAGACCATCCGGGACAGGTACATGCAGATTTTTGACTGGCTTAAGCTGCAGGATATGAATGTGGTGGTCCTGATCCTGCTGATGCTGATCGTGGCCGGGTTCAACATGATCTCCGGTCTGTTGATCCTGATCCTGGAGCGTACCAACATGATCGGCATCCTCAAGGGACTGGGTACCACCAATGCCTCAATCCGCAAGATCTTCCTCTACCAATCGGCATACCTTACCCTGGTGGGCCTTCTTTGGGGAAACCTCATCGGACTGCTGCTTTGCCTGGCACAGGAACACCTGGGGCTGATTTCACTGGATCCCAGCTCCTACTACCTGGACAGGGTCCCCATCAACCTGAACCTGGTACACATCCTGTTGTTGAACCTGGGGACCATGGCCATCACCTTCCTCTTCCTGCTGCTCCCATCGATGATCATCTCCAGGATCTCGCCCGACAAAAGCATCAGGTTCAACTAAGCTCAGTTACAGCTATATTTCCATTGAATTCAAATCTCTTAACGGTACTACTGCAATTCCATTGCTTCTTTTCTGGAAAGAATTTCCACCATATATAAGAAATCCCCCCTTTTCGTCAGTCAACTTGTTCCAGAAATGAATTCCCTTAAAAAATTCTTCCGCAACGGTTTGTCCGGATTTGATTTCAATCGGTACCGAGTTATTTCCCTTTTCAAGAACCAGGTCTATTTCATTTCCTGTATTATCTCTCCAGAAAAAGAGGTTATTCGTTTTCCCGTTGTTATACAGGCGTTTAAGAAATTCAACGATCACAAGATTCTCAAAAAGAGCTCCTCTGAAAGGACTTATTGATAGTTGTGAAACACTCTCCAATCCCATTAATGCAACAGCCAGTCCGGTATCATAAAAATAGAGTTTGGGCATTTTTACAATCCGTTTCTTATAGTTTTTGTGGTAGGGCTGCAGTCTGAAAACAATAAAGCTGGTTTCCAGTACACCGATCCATGAACCAATGGTTTTTACATCTACCCCTACCTCAGCAGCCATACTGTTCATGTTCAGCAATTGGCCCACTCTCCCTGCACAAAGCCTGAGAAAACGCTCGAAGGCATATAGATCGGTGATGTTCTTCAGTAATCTTACATCACGTTCAATATAGGTCCGGATATAATTGGCATAGAATCTGGTTATGTCCGCATGCTCATGGTAAAGCTCAGGATAACCACCCTGGAATAAGATCTGGTTGTTGTCCATTTCTCTTCCGCCAATTTCCTTAAGGCTCAGGGGCAAGAGGAACAGATAACCCACCCTGCCTGCCAGGCTTTGTGAAATGCTTTCCTGCAAAAGAAAATTATTTGAACCTGTCAGAATGAACAATCCCTTTTCTTCACTCTCGTCCAGTATCTGTTGTAGGTATGAGAAAAGATCGGGAACACGTTGCACTTCATCCAGCACCGCACCGCCTGGATAATTTGATAGAAAGCCCCTGGGATCTTCGATGGCAAATCTGCGGGTATCAGGATTTTCCAGGTTAGCGTATTGTTTATCCGGAAAAACTTTACGGACCAGCGTGGTTTTGCCCGATTGGCGAGGACCCGTTATTGCCACAGCTCTAAACTGAGTTGACAGTTTGATTAATTCCTTTTCTGCTTCACGGTATATCATATAACAAATTTACAATTTTGGAATTGAATTCCAAAATTGTAAACAAACAGTTTTAATAAAAGCCTGAATTAGGATTTCTTACGTTTTTTTGATTTAAGTTTTTTAGGATTCAACTTCTGAATGGCTTTGCGCATGGCCTTTGCAGAGTCCCTCTTATGGGTCTTGAATTCAGCACGCTGGCGCTTTCTCTGAGCCTTCATCTTTGTACGCAGTCTCCTTTTCTCCCCATTCAATTCATCAAGGATCTTGAGGTACTGTACCAGGAGTTCCTTCTTCATTTTTACTTTGAAATGGTCCAGAAGTTGCCGGGTTTTCAGGCTATAGAG
>JBDLIQ010000147.1:0-7565 GCA_039714775.1 Bacteroidota bacterium | reverse complement strand
TATCTTTCAGCTACACATTCCTTATCCTCCTCCAGGAGGAGAGGTGCCTGTTATACCATCCACGATCTCCTATTCGTTTCATCAGTACTTTTCGCTCATCTTTATTGTATATAGCGTTAACCGGCAGTGAAACATAGACAGTTATGCGTTTGACAAGATATTGCAGGATTCTGATTGCTCTGTGAATTTTAGGGTGCTCTATGAAGTAGATAACTCTTCTGTAATACCTTCTGGTAAACTTATTGTCGTTATATGGCAGAGAGGCGGGATGATTCATCAGATTCGAAGCGATGATCAGGTTGGCATTCAGCTGCTTTGGAAAGTGAGCGAATTGGTCGACGGTTTCCAGTGGATCTGCTCTTTGTGACAGCAGCAACAGATCATACATCTGCTTCAGGGAGATCTTCCAATGTTTGAATGCATTGTCATTCATCTGTGTATTCATGATATTATGAATAATCTGATGGGGATAGGAGAGGGCATATGCATCCCCTTCCATCTCTAATCTCTCTATGTTGTTGTAGATAAAGTCAAAGTTAAACCTCCTGTCAAAAGGTCTTGCAACCGGTTGCCGGTGCACCTCAATGGCTGCTGCAACTGTTTCATTTCGAAGCCGGGGATAGTGCTTCATAGTCTCCAGACTTTCAGGACCTTCAGGATTTGAATACCCAGCGCCTTTCAACAACTCCACTGTGGGTAATATCTGTTCCAGCGGAACCAAAAAATCGATATCCCCTATCATCCTCTCTCCAATGTCTGAATAGAGTCCCTGCATCATATGGGCCGAACCTTTCATGAAGATTGGAACGATTCCGTCTCTGTTTAGCAGGTCAACAATTACATCGATCTGATTCTGAATAATCCTGTTCCTTCTTACATTGACAGCGTGGAGATTCTCAAGATGTGCCACCAGATCATCAGGCAGGTCACCGAGCAGATCCGCATCTCTTAACTGAACATACAGGGCCGGGAGAACCAATTGTCTGCTGCTTACCCAAACCAGTTTTTCCCAGGAGATCTGACCCGATTTCAGGATCTCCCGGATTTCAGGAACCCTCTCCGGAAATTGTCTGAGTCCCAAACAATTTCCAATAAAAAAGAGCATCTCCCTATTTTGCATCCCTGAACAGGTTTTGAATTACAGCGATCATCTGATCATTGTCAGAGTAGGTGAGCTGGTAACATGGAAGGGATAAGAACCAATCAAGGAAGCGTTCGGCATTTTCATATTGTTTTGAGACCCACGATTCTGTAACCAGCTCCTGTATTGCATTGTGCTGCGGAATCTCTCTCAATTCTAATTGTGCCCCAGGTTGGTAATTAACGAAGACAATTGCTTTTACTGCTACACTGTTGTTATCTCTGGCATTTGATGGTGGAGTGAGATAGCGCACTCTCTTCCCTGCTGCTCTGTAATGGAATAACTGCGCATGTCTCAACTCCGGGAACCTCTCTTCAAGAATCTCTACAGAGCCCTCTTTGACGGAGATGGCTATAGGGAATGGGAAGATCTTGCCGGAGGCTGCCTCCAGGGGCACAAAATCATCCGCTATAAAACCAAACCCATGTGCCAGAAGAAGCGAGAGCGCTGTACTCTTCCCTCTTCCCGACCTCCCGGTAATGATGATACTGGAATCTCCGTCGGTGACGGCTGAAGCATGCAGAACAGCCATCCACTCCCTTTCCTCCTTTTTATTGGCCCTGTTTAAGAGTTCCAGAAATACCTTCCCTTTGAAGAGGTGGGTCTCATCAGCTCCCCATCTCCCAATGAACGCACCATTGGTTTGCAGGCAGATGGTATCCTCCAGTCTGAACATATGAAACTGATGACAGGCCTCCCCGGTGTATTTGCACTCCAGGTGAGCCAACAGAGGATGAATCATCCTCTCAATTCTCTGATGCTGGTAATGAAAACAGAAATCTGATCCTGAAAACCGGTATTGTTTTACAGCATAGCAATCTATTGCCGCCGGAACCTGGTTCGAATCGGGATAGATTGCGGGCCTGGAAAGAGCGACCGGTTTACGGTTTGCATCAATAAACTGTTGAATTTCATTAATGAAACTGGTGGCTTCCGCAGTGGTGATATCATATGCTTTGGAAAACCATGCAGCAATGGATTGGTTGGAGATGGAGCCTTTTAATTTGAGAAACACTTCATAGGCCGGCTCTTCCATCACAACATACCTGTTGGTTGCTTCAAACCAAACCAACTTTTTATCTTCAATGGATCTGCTAAGGAGTCTCATTGATAAAACCTTACCAGTCCCAACCCGGTTCTTCCGGATAGAGTGAATCGGCCTGGGCATCTTTCGGGCTGAATAAGAAGAGCATTGAAGCCGCCGTGAAGACCGCATACTTCCCTGCCCTCTTCATGGCCTCCTTTCTTGAAATAAATTCAGGCCCCGGTCTTTCAGCACCTCCCTGTTTCTTACTTTTTTTCATGTAACTCTGATTACCACAATATCTTCTTCCCGGTTATTTCATTCCCATCCTCTATCAGCAACAGATAGATACCTCCATTCAAATCAGACAGGTACAAAATATTCTCATTGCCGTTCAATAACGATGCATTAGCCAGCATTCGACCCGACAAATCATATACCCTGATCCTGGCCCCTGGATTGACATTTCCAATGATCCTCACATACCCGCCACTCCTGTGAACAACGATTTTGAATGGATCTGAAGATTCCACCTCTTTTTCAATCCCAATAGTTATAACATTTGAATGGAGGAAAAAGTTTCCGATGCCCTGTTTCAGACTGTCAGCAAAAAATGAATACTCAAACTCCGCAGAATCGATTCGGGTAGATGTTCCGGCACCCCGATCCTCGAGGTACAATGAACCATGCTCCGGCCAGCTCTCTATCTCAGCCCTGAGTGTGATCTCCATTCCGTCGGGAGCCTCTATTCCCAACGGAATGATCAGATCCTCCTCATTGGTTGGAAGAGACTGGATTGCAAAGTCTACCCCATTGTCCTCTGCCAACCTTGTATATATGGAAACCTCCCCGCCGCCTCTATAGATGCCTGCATCGTATGTGATATCCAGTCCTCGTGTCATTGCTGAATTGAACGATATAAAGGTATTACAGGTGCTTTCATCACCTGAGGCAGTTAGCTTAATTGTTGGCCACGGTTTATTGGAAGATTTCAGGAAAGGGACTCCATTTTGGGATGACTGCATGGTCCGTGTAATATCAACGGAGCCTCCTCCCTCAATGGCTCTCATAAAGAAACCCTGTCCTGCCTGAATATGGTGCTCCGAAAGGGTCCCTCCAATGGCATTTGAAATTGTCAGGTAGGTTGATGAGGCTGCATCCCACAGGTAGATCGCTGCAAAACTTGGATCCAGACTGGCACTATTTACAGTAAGCAGATTATTAACAGGATCTGCAGTTACAGTTGCATTGATCGCAGAGGTATAGGGATTACCCAACAGATTCCATCCCTGGGAGTTGCGCGAGAGAGGAGTGTCTGTAACATCATCTGTTACGGCAGTACCCGTGAAGGAGACAGTACCATTTGCAGTGCGCAGTGTGGAGTATCCCCTCCCCTTTATGAAACTTTCAGAAGGATCTGTAGTGGGATAAGGATTCCATCCATCTGTTCCCTCATTGTAGCTTGTAATGGCCCGTTTGGAGTCCTTCTCAGCAACGCTGTTGCCCGGGTCGGTGGCATAGTCCCAGAGATCCTGTCCTGCTACCGGAGCAGCTATCACGTGCCATAATGTTCCGCTGAGGTATCTGTTGTAAGTAATGTTGCCCGAAGATCTACCGGCTATGATCAATGATCCACTGCTTGATGCATCTGAGTTAATGGATAAACCTCCGCCTCCATCCACAGCCAAATTGTTACACCAGGCGCTGCCATTTGCTGCAATAACTGCTGATCCTGAGGTGATCGAGATACTGTTAGCAATACCGGGCACTACCTCTGGTGACCAGTTTGAAGCAGTGTGCCAGTCTCCACTGACAGAACCTCCCCACTCAAGTGGCTTGCTATTTAACTGAAAACCGACAATCTGAATATTGGAAGTTGTCAGGGAGTTACTTCCATCACTGCTGTGATACAGCGAAACCTGATGTGTCGATTCTGAACTCAGCCCGGTTGCAAGTCCAACCAGACCACCGCTGCCTGTCCCTCCGGCAGTAATATACCTGTTCAATGTAACGGGTGAAAAGGTGGCATTGGAGATTCCGAGAGAAAACCCGGAAGCATCAATAACAGATCCGGCAGACATATTAAATACAGCATGGGCAAAAAGTCTGTTCGAATCGGCTACAGAACTTATTGTACCCGTTGTTGCTGCGGTTGAAGGCGTTGAGGAGGATGTGGAGGCAGACCCTCCGGAGCTGTTATATGAGGGATATACATTGCCGTTGGCTTCAGATAATCCAACTGCAATCAGTGTTAAATTCATTGTTGTTAAGGTTCCTGTACTGGTTCTCTGGGCCACATCGAAATAGTAGGTTCCCGGAGGCTGGTTCTCCAGTATGGTTGCTATGGATGCAGCGCCGACTTTTGGAGGGACTGATCTTGAGATGGCTGTATTGGAGATGGGGGTGAAATTAGTCCCGTCGGTGGATGAGCGCAATACCCACTCTCCTGTGAGATCAACATCTCCCCGCATTGAAAAAGCCGCAGTCAGATAGATCCCTGCAGCATGAGGCAATGTAATGGCACCTGTTACGCTCGCCGGTATCTGGGTGTAGGCTGTGCTGGATGTGGCAACATTACCTGTAGTCTGAATATCATAAGGAAGGCCGACAGTGCTATTATCCAGTACGATGGCAACCATGTTCCCTTTGCTGGCGATATACCTGCCCCTGCCTCCTCCAATCTGTTTGTGCTGAAGGGTAAAGGTCCTGCTCCCGGTATACCCCGTATAGGAAAAGATATGGTTTGCGGCTCCCAGCCCTTTATCCAAATAGGTTTTCCCAATAACCAACCTGCTGATCTCTTCGCTGCTGGTTGTATTATCGGTTATCCTGAACTCTCCGATCATATCTCTATCTCCGCTGGCAATCCGTGTTTCGAAATTGGCAACAACCATCACCGCATTGGCTCCATCCAGGGCCGGCAGGGTCACCGAGGTTATATCTTCCCATACCCTGCGGGCGTTGATGATCACAGGAGTACCCTGATCGGATGCTCCCGACTGTAGCGTTTGAGAATACCCGCTGTCTGACAACAGGGCAAGAAGAATAATCGACAAAACAACAAACCGTAGCATAATCATCTTATTGTGACACAAAGATATACAAATATGAAATATACCTACCGCATCACATACCTATGCATAGGAGAGGATTTTCAGCGGAACTGCCTGATGGCCTCCAACATGGCCAGCACATTTTCGATGGGCACATTGGCCTGGATGTTGTGGACCGTATTGAATACAAATCCACCTCCCGGAGCAAAGATCTCACACTCCTTCTGAACATGGGCCTTCACCTCTTCCGGGGTGCCGAAGGGAAGCACCTTCTGGGTATCGATTCCCCCACCCCAGAAGACCAGCCTGTCACCATATTTATCCTTTAAAAGTTGTGGATCCATCCCCGCCGCATTGACCTGCACCGGGTTGATGATGTCAAAACCCGATGCGATGAAGTGCTCCATAAAGGACTCCACCGCTCCGCAACTGTGCTTAAAGGTCTTCCAGCGTGTGTTTTCATGGATCCAGTCATTCATCTTTTTATAGTAGGGCGCATAGAGTTCATCATATTCCTCCGGGGAGCAGAAGGAGGAGTCCTGGGTTCCGAAGTCGGTCCCGCAGATAAAAACAGCATCCACATAGTCGCCCGTGGCCTCTTTGGCCAGGGCCAGGTTCTGAAGTGCAATATCGGTCTGTTTTTCAAAGACCTGGTGCAGGTAGTCGGTGCGCATCAGGGTCGACATGTACCAATCGGATACATCCCGGATCCCTTTGGGAGCCTTCAGCATCATGGCAGGCACCAGGGCGATGTCTCCAACTGCGGTCCCTCCGAAATTAGCAATCACTCCCTTTCCTTTGGATGCCGCCTCTTTCACCGACCTGCGCCAGTAATCCTGGTCCACGGCAGTCATCAGTGAGAACTCTTCCAGGTTATCTGCAGGATCCAGGTTGGCATCATCAATGGGCTCCTGCCGGTTTACCGCATCGAAGAAATAGGCCGCCTTTGGCATCTTGGCCGAGGGGGGTACAGAGAGATCTCCCCCGGGATAGACCAGTGCATCTCCCTTTTCATTGAGGGTGGTGGTGAAGCTTCCCGGTACAAGTACATCCTGCCCCCAGAGAGTCCTGTACTCCTTCCAGTTCTCAAGCCTGTTGCCAAACATATCACCGGGTGGCGGAACCCCGATGGCATCCACACCCAGAGCCTCCTGCAGGTCATCCTCCACGTCGCCCAGCATCTGAAACGGCTCATAAACCTTTACCGGCCTCTTCTCCAGACCGAAATGATCACGCAGTTTTTTCACCACCAGTGAGTGAATCCCCGTTACAGGAGTTGCCCCGAAATCCACCACCAGCCGTTCGGGCTCTTCATGATTCAATGTCTTCAGGAAGTTGTCTCTCTGTTTCATAAGTTTACATTAGTATTATTATTAAAGCTCTTTGAGGTTCTTATGAGATGGGTGAGAAGAAGCTCAAAAATCTGCTATATCAAAGTTAACAAGATAATCATATCTATCCTCCTGCGTTTTTCATCAGGAAGAGAATGAATGAGACCCTTTTTCATTCTAGTCCGGATTTTATCCGAAGATAACCATTATCATTAATGGCTGCTCATCTCGGAGAAAGTTTTCAGTGTTAGCAGCTATCATTTGTAAAGGATGGAGGTATCAACTACACCCCTGATCCTCTCATCCAGTGTCCACAACAAATACCCTTCATCTGTTACAGCTTTGATGATCGCAGCCTCTATCAATCCAATTCCCCTGCACAGGTAATTGCTCTGATTTGCGAAGATCCCGGCATTAATTATCATGTCGCTGGTGAGTTCAATCCGTGGAAGTATTAACCAGAAGGTTTTAAGAATACTCTGATCCTGGATTCTGGAAGAGCAATAGATCAACTCCGAAAAAACCAGGTCCATAGCCACAATCTGCTTATCAAGCATCAAAGCTCCCACATGCTGGGCTATGGGCTCCTTCTGTCTCAGATATTCCATCCAGACAGTTGTGTCTAGCACTACCTTGATCATTTTTTCCATAATTGTCTATTCTATGATTGTCTGTGTCCTGGTTGCTGGTGTCCTGGTTGCTGGTGTCCTGATCGATTCTGACATCTCCTCATGAAAATCTATGGGATTCTTCGCTATCCTCTCATTAAGTATGGCAATACGTTTACCGTAAAGCCAATCTGCAAGAACCATTACTATACTTTCAGTGAGGTTTTTACCTCCAGTATATTCCTGGATGTCATTAATTATATCATCTGGAATGTTAGCTGTGATTTTCATAATTGTGTTTATTTCTTACAAAACATTCGTACCACTCTGCATTCGAACACTACCCGGTAATAGAAACCCAATCCTGATATGTTATCAACTCATGTAGTCTAAATAATGGCGTATCTG
>JBDLIQ010000146.1:0-7721 GCA_039714775.1 Bacteroidota bacterium | reverse complement strand
CAGACCAATGCCAAATGGCGGTATGACAGCTATGTGCGGATGGCCAGCCTCGATTTCTCACCCTCTGTATAGAGCTTGTTCGGGATATTACCCGCCTCGCTGTTTTTGGCTTTGCCAAAAGAGGGTATCGGCGGCTAAATCCTCACAATAGAACAACCGTCCGGGAAACCGGGCGGTTTTTTTTTGAGCTTTCGCCGAAGTGGGACAGCCCCTTTTGAGCATGACAGGTAATCACTTTGGTGTGTTGCTGTTTAAAGGTCACAAAATGTGACCTTAGACAATCAAGCTCCTTTTTATCAAAACAAATATTTTAACTTTGCCCCAAAATCCGGAATTTGAGTAGAATTTTAGCCATAGACTACGGGACAAAACGGACCGGAATTGCGGTGACCGATCCGGGAAGGATGATTGCCTCTCCGATGGAGACGGTCCCCACCCATGAGCTGATGAACTACCTGGAATCATATTTTGGCAGGGAGAAGGTGGAAACCCTGGTGGTGGGCCATCCGACAAAACAGGACGGCTCCGATTCGGAGTCCATGAAACCCCTTCGGTTCTTTGTGCAGGCTTTTAGAAAGCGGTTCCCTGAGATCAGGGTGGAGTGGATGGACGAGCGTTTTACCTCGAAAATGGCCATGGATGCCCTGGTGGCAGGGGGGATGAAGAAATCGGACCGGAGGGTGAAGGGAAATGTGGACAAGGTCAGCGCAGCCCTGATCCTGCAATCCTGGATGGAGCGGCAAAACAATCTCCGGGGTTAGGCGTTAAATACAATTATTTGCATACAGAATGGTACTACCAGTATATGTTTATGGAATGTCGGTGCTCCGGAAGATTGCCCCGGAAATTCCCGAAAATTTTGAGGGCCTTGAGCAGTTGATTGAAGATCTCTTTGAAACCATGCGGGCCAGTGATGGTATCGGACTGGCGGCACCGCAGGTGGGGAAATCAATGAGAATATTCGTAGTGGATACCAGCCCGGTGGCAGAGGATAAAGGTGAACCTGAACTGAAGGATTTCAGGAAGGTGTTTATCAACCCTTACATTATTGAAGAGTGGGGCGATGAATGGTCCTTCGAAGAGGGATGTCTCAGCCTTCCCAATGTCCGGGAGGAGGTATCCAGACCCACCCATGTTCGTATTGAGTATTACGACGAGCACTGGAACCTGCTGGAGGAGGAGTACGACGGGATCCGTGCCCGTGTGATTCAACATGAATATGACCACCTGGAGGGAAAACTTTTCACCGATCGCATCAGCCCCCTCCGTCGTAAGCTGCTCACCCCCCGCCTGAAGGCCATCAGCAAAGGCCGGGTGGATTGTGACTTCAAAATCATCTACCCGAAAAAATAGGGGCTATACGCCTGTGGCTGATCAAGAGCGCTCTTACGAAAAGAGTTACTTTTCTGCAAAAATGTGCAAGAATAGCCAGGTCATATCATGTAGACCAAGGCCAGCCAGGAAACTTGCTAACCAGGCAACCAGGCACCTGCTAACTAAAATACTCTTCCGATTTGAGGATCATGTCGATGTACTGGGCACGCTTGTAGACAAACGGATCGTTGGTGGCTTTGCTGCTTAATTTGCCCCTGAATGCATCGATGGATGCATAGCCTTTGTGGTCCATCCACTCCTCCAGCTCTTTCAGCATGCTGGTGGCGTGACCCACCCCATGGTGGTAAAATGTGCTGACAGACTGAACCGCATTTGCCCCGGCCAGGATCATCTTCACCATATCGATGCCTTCATAGATGCCATTGCCGGCCACCACGTCGGCTTTCACATTGTCACAGGCAAGACCAATATAGCGGATGGAGAGGCGGTGGTCGCTGTGGCTGCTCAGGTTCCACGGGGAGACGTGCTGCTCAATCTCCACATCGATATCGGGTTCAAACAGCCTGTTGAAAAGGACAAAAGCATCGGCTCCCGCCCTGTCCATGTCGCTGATGGTTTTAAGTATGTTGGTGTAGAACGGACTCAGCTTTACGCTTACCGGGATCTTCACAGCAGCCTTGACCGCCTTCAGGAATTCTATCTGCTGCAGGATAATATCATGGCCCGACTTTTCAAAGTCGCGGGGTACAGCAAAGAAGTTGAGCTCCAGTCCTGCAACACCTGCCGCTTCAAGAAGCAGTGCATACTCCACCCAGGACTCTTTGTAGATGGCATTGAGACTGGCAAATACGGGAATGGAGAGGGCCTCCACCACCTGCTTCATCTTGTGGATATGCTCTTTGGCTCCGCCATGCTCGATTTTCGGGAAGAGGTTGATCATCTCTGCATTGCGGTCATCGTAAGCCTCAAGCTGTTTACCCATCTCATAATCTTCAAGCTGGATCTGCTCCTCAAATAGTGAGCGGTATACAACCGCTGCCACGCCTGCTTGTTCAGCCTTCTTCAATTTGTCCAGGTTGTTTACCAGGTTAGAAGCTCCGAGGATCAGGGGATTCTTCAGGGGGACTCCCATGTAATGTGTTGTGAGTTTTGACATATCATTCATATTTAGCCTGTTTTCTGAATATAGAACTCTTTGAGGCTGGTAAAAGTTCAAAGAAAGTCGAAAAAGAGAGGCAGATATTTTCCCGGGGAGCGCATTAAGGGTAAAGAGCGGACCATTATCGGTGAGAGGTATGAAGCGAACTCCTGTAATCAGGATCCTGGTCCCGTTTTCCATAGGATCGTTATCAGGATACCTGGGTAGTATGGTTTTCAGTCCCGGAGAGGTGATCATTCCGGGAGTGATCATCTGTGCGGCCCTGGTACTGGTCTGGATTATCTTCAGGAGAGATCCCGTAGTGCGCTCCATTTGTTTCTCCCCGCTGGCATTTGTTCTGTTTTTCTGGACCGGCGTGGGAGGTGGTGTGGTTGACAGACCGGCGGATCCCGGATTGCCCATGGATGAGCGGGTGATGATCATGGGCAGGATTCTTGAAAAGCCGGTGGAGCGGAATGGACGCATGGTATTTGAAGTCGACCTCCGTGCAGTGGCCGGGACCGATACCTTTTGCAGGACCCGGACCGTGGTAAAGGTCTACATGTTTCAATACAGCACAGTAGATTCGTCGGATGAGCAGGATCGGTATGCTGATTTGCAGATGCCTGTTCCGGGAGAGACCTGGTGCCTGACAGGAAGGCTTGTTGCCATTCGCAACAACGGGAATCCTGGGGAGGTGGATTATGCAACCATTCTGAAGCGGAAAAACCGCTGGTACAGGTTCTATTGTGACAAGGCTTCCAATGGCAGTTGCCGGTTGCCGGTGATGCGGAGAGGAGCGCTCAGTGCAGCGCAGGTCAGGGAGGAGGCAATGGCCAGGTGGGATGGGCCCGACCAGGTGGTCTCCCTTCTAAGGGCCGTATGCCTGGGGGATCGCTCCGGGTTGAGTGAGGAGACCCGGGAGTTTTACCAGAGGGCCGGTGGTATGCATGTACTGGCTGTATCCGGATTGCATGTGGGACTGATCTGGTGGGTGCTTCACCGTGCATTGTCACCACTTGTGCGGTTGCTGCGAAAAGAGATCTTTCGGGTGGTACTGATCCTGGCCCTGCTGTGGTTCTATGCCTGGGTAACAGGATTCTCATCATCGGTATGCAGGTCGGTAACCATGTTCAGCCTCTTCTCCGCATCAAGGCTCATGAGCCGGCGCAGCCATTCGGTGAATGTTGTTCTTGTCTCCATGTTCCTGCTGATTGTGCTTCATCCCGGCCGGATGCTCGATGTGGGATTTCAACTCTCCTATGCAGCAGTGCTGGCCATTGTCACCATCCACCCTGTTTTCCGGAAAAGTATCAGGACAAGGAACCCGCTGTTAAAATGGATATGGGAGGCCACAGGGATCAGTCTTGCTGCCCAGTTGGGGACACTCCCCCTGGTGGTATACTATTTTCACCAGGTGCCGGTATATGCTCTGATTACCAACCTGCTGGCCATTCCGCTGCTGAGCTGCATCATTGCGCTCTTTGTGGTCTCGGTTCCATTCATGCTAACCGGTGCCGGTACTGCAATCATCAACAGGCTGCTGATTCTGTTGGGTGGCTTGATGAACAGCTCCATGGAGGCCATCGCGTCCATCCCCGGTTCTGTGCTGGGGAATCTCTTTATGGATCCGCTCTATGCTGTGCTTTGTATGATCCTGGTGACCATTACCATACTGTGGATCAGCAAACCAGGTGGAGCGCTTTCCACCCTGTTTCTCCTTACCCTGGTTCTGATCTTTGCCCACAATACCCGGATCCATACCTCTTTGCAAAGCACCAATCAAGCCTCTGTGGCCCATTTCCGTAAAAGCTCCCTGGTGACCATCAGGGAGGGGTTGGTGGTGGATCATTATATCTGGTGCAGCGATCCGGCATCCTGGAACTATATGGACAGATATATTAAAACCGCATGGGGAAGAGGGTGTTACAAGGTCTCTGTGATCAGGGTCAGTGAAACGCCATCCGGGCAGCAGCTCCATGGAGGAATCACCTCCTGTATTGAGCTCTCTCCCGGGGTATGGACGGTGGGCAATGAAGGAGTCAGGGGGATGGTGATCACCGGGGAGGGAGATGTAGGGCATCCCGGGTTTCTGCCGGAACCCGGAGCCGATTTCCTTCTTTTATCGGGTGAGCCTGACCTCCCTGCCGGTCACGGGACAACCCTGCTTTCCGGATCATGGGACCTCATTGCTGACGGATCCAACAGGGGATGGTATGAAAACCGGTTGCTCGATATGACAGCGCAGATCTATCTGACGCGGGAAAAGGGGGCCTACCGGAAACAATACTAAAAAAATTGTGTTATTTTGCCGGTTAAACCTTACAACCAATTATGCGCATTGTAATTGCCGGTGCAGGTGAAGTTGGAACACATCTGACCAAGATGTTGAGCAAGGAGGAGCATGACCTGGTGGTGATCGATAACGATACCGATCGCCTGAAGGCTGTCAGCAGTGCCATGGATGTACTTACCATCGAGGGTAATGCAAACTCAATTACCCACCTGAAGGAGGCAAAGATTAACAAAGCCGATCTCTTTATCGGTGTCACTTTTTCGGAGGATGTGAATATCAATTCGGCCATTCTGAGCAAAAGGCTCGGAGCGAAAAAGTGCATTGCAAGGATTGATAACCAGGAGTACCTTCTTCCTGCAAACAGAGAGCTGTTCGAGAATCTGGGTGTGGATTATATGATCTACCCCGAGAAAATAGCTGCCCGGGAGATTGTGGGGCTTCTTTCCGAGACTGGAAGTACAGAGGTGGTAGAGTTCTCAGGAGGGAAGTTGCATATGTATGTCATCCGGCTTGATGCTGATGCACCCATCATCAACAAAACCCTCAGGGATCTGACGCCCGGGGACAATGGGTTGGACTACAGGGCAGTGGCCATCACCAGGCATACGCAAACCATCGTACCCAGTGGTGATGACAGATTTGAAGAGGGTGACCTGGTCTATGTGATCAGCAGCAAGGAAGGGTTGAAGGAGTTGTATAAATACTCTGGGAAAAAGCAGTTTGCGGTGCGGGATATCATGATCCTCGGGGGCAGCAGGATTGGACGAAAGACGGCCGATGCACTGGGAAATCAGCACTATGTGAAGCTGGTCGAAAAGGACCGGCAGAGGAGTTATCATCTGTCCAACCGCCTGAGCAATACACTGGTGATCCATGGTGACGGGACCGATATGGAGCTGCTTAAACAGGAGGGACTTGAGAAGATGGATGCCTTTATTGCGGTCACAGGCAATGCAGAGACCAACATCCTCTCCTGTCTGCTGGCCAAACACATGGGTGTAAAGAGGACCATTGCCGAGGTAGAGAACATGGATTATATCCACCTGGCCGAAAACATAGGCGTGGATACCATCATTAATAAGAAACTGATCACTGCAAGCCGGATTTTCCGGTTTACCATGTCGGAGGAGGTGTCGAGCATCAAATGTCTTACCGGTACCGAGGCGGAGGTGATGGAGTTTATGGTTAAACCGGATGCCCCTGCCACCAAAGGAACACTGGCGGAAATTGCTTTTCCAAAGGAGGCCATCATCGGGGGCGTGATCAGGGGTAAGAATGCATTTATTGCCCATGGCGATACAAGGATCAAACCCTATGACCGTGTGGTTGTTTTTGCACTGCCCGGGGTGATCCACACCATCGGGAAGTTTTTCAACTGATTTTTTATGCTCAACGCCCGTACTATCTTCCGTATCATAGGCCTGATCCTGGTCACAGAAGGGATCTTTATGTGGTTTTCAATCCCGGTGGCATTGATCTTCGGGGAGACCGATGTGCTGCAGTTTCTGCTGTCGGGTGGCATTACATCAGGTGTTGGGGTTGTGGCCTATCTCCTCACCAGGAGATCGTCTCTTGAGGTGAACCGGAGGGATGGTTATGTGATTGTTACAGGGGGCTGGATCATGTTTTCACTTTTTGGAACCCTGCCCTTCCTGCTCACAGGTTCGATACCGGAATTTACAGATGCATTTTTCGAGACCATTTCGGGTTTTACCACCACCGGGGCATCCATCCTGAATAACATTGAGGAGCTCTCTCACGGGGTGCTCTTCTGGCGAAGCCTCATCCAGTGGCTGGGAGGAATGGGGATCATTCTGTTGACATTGATTCTGCTGCCTTTCCTTGGGATTGGAGGGATGCAGCTTTTTGCAGCGGAGGTTCCAAGCCCCACCCCCGATAAGCTCCATCCGCATGTAAAAGATACGGCCAAGCGGCTCTGGCTTATCTACCTTGTTTTTACCATCACTGAGACTCTGTTACTATGGGCAGGAGAGATGGGGCTGTTCGATGCCATCTGTCATTCGCTCACCACCATGGCCACAGGGGGATATTCAACCAAACAGGCCAGCATTGCATACTGGAATTCGCCTTACATCCACTATGTAATCACCTTTTTCATGTTCCTTGCAGGTACCAATTTTACCCTCGCCTATTTTGCCATGCACGGCAAAGTCGGGAAGATATGGAAGGACGAGGAGTTCCGGTGGTATGCAGGGTTTATTGGAGTTTTTTCCCTTCTGATTATGCTGGGTCTTATACTGACAACTACAGGGGGACTGGAGGAGTCCTTCCGGCGCTCCATTTTCCAGGTGGTTTCGATCCTTACCACCACGGGATTTGCCACTGCCGATTACCTGCTGTGGGCCCCATGGATGGTTGTGCTTATCTTTATCCTGATGTTCTTCGGTGGATCGGCAGGATCTACCGGTGGAGGTCCCAAGATCATGCGGATTGCGATCATGCTTAAAAACAGCACCCAGGAGCTGAAACGGATGATCCACCCCAATGCGGTGATCCCGGTCAGGCTCAACAGGATGGCTGTTGAGGAGCGCGTGGTTACAAACGTGCTGGCCTTTCTCGTTTTTTATGCAATCATTGCTGTGATCTCTATAGTGGTGATGTCTTTCCTGGGCAATGATTTTGACACCTCGCTGGGTGCAGTGGCTGCTACCCTTGGTAACATTGGTCCGGGGATCGGCAAGGTGGGCCCGGCCCTCAATTATGCCGATTTCCATGTGGCAGGGAAGTGGTACCTCTCTTTCCTGATGCTTGTGGGGCGGCTCGAACTCTTTACCGTGCTGGTCCTCTTCTCTCCGCTTTTCTGGAGGAGATAGCTTAGTTATTTGAGACCACATATTCTGCCGGCAGTTTGCTAAAGGTTTTCCTGAGCCAGAAGTGAAACTGGTGGAGCCCCTCTCCAAAAAACATCATGGGGCAGAAGCCATACACCAC
>JBDLIQ010000145.1:0-7723 GCA_039714775.1 Bacteroidota bacterium | reverse complement strand
CCATACCCAAATGCAGTTCAGTTGATTGATCCGCCGCGGTGGATGACATTTAACTGTTGCTTTGATACAAATTTACTCCAAACCGGACTAAATTCAAATTGCCTGTGGCTGCTAATTTTCTTTGAGCTCTTGCAAAACCCGATCCCTAACTTAAAATTTACAGGTAATTATAAAGCACAACTTTAAATATACATGTATAGCAAAAAGCAGACAATGGCTCACCTTGGCGGGGAGAGCAGCTTCTATTTTTTCGATGTGTGGGTGGCCAATTATCTGCTGAAGCGAAAGTCAATTGAGCTGGGAGGCGAGGTTTTTGGCAAGGCATTCGAGCACTTTCTATATCATGAGCTGTACGCTTACAGCCATTATTCGGCCCGGAACTATTCCGTCAGTTACTGGAGAACGGCCTCGCAGATCGAGGTGGATTTTGTGCTGGGAGAGCACGAAGTGGCCATTGAGGTAAAGGGAAGCCAGGCTGTAACTTCCCGTCATCTGAAAGGGCTGCACAGTTTTGCAGAAGAGTATCCGGTGAAGAAACTGATCCTGGTAAGCAATGATCCTTTTCCCCGGCAGATCGGACAGGTTACGGCGCTTCCATGGAACCGGTTTCTGGATCAACTGTGGGCAGGGGAGATTATTTGAAAATTTCCAGAAAACATAGTTGATTACCTTCAGCTATGCACCACCTGGTGGTCCTGCCTCGGTGGATCGGTTTTCGATACACTCGCAAGCAATAAGAATGATATGTCATTCATTAATGCCAAGTTATACGTATTATAAATGATATCTCATGCATATATTAGGTAATAGGTTTTGTAAATATGGGAATAAACCATATATTTGAATGATAAGTCATTTGTAAAAGATGAAATGAATAGATAATGAATGAAATAGCAGACACTACATGGACTTCAATGAGTGATGCCGGATTGGCAGGAGCCATTGGTGACTTCATTAAGCATCATCGTTTAAATCAAAACCGTACACAGGATGAGGTGGCAAAATCGGCCAACTTAAGCAGGTCAACCCTTAGCCTGCTGGAGCGTGGTGAAACCGTAACACTGGCTACATTATTACGGGTTCTGCGGGTACTTGATTTGCTGCATATTATGGAGGTGTTTAAGATAAACAGAGAGATTAGTCCCATTGAATATGCCAGGCTTCAAAAGGACAAACGGCAGCGGGCCCGGCCAAAAGGCAGCGACAAAACCGGCGATAAAGAGTTGGGATGGTAGATGTAGCTGATATAAAGATATGGAGTGAATATGCAGGAGCCATACGTTGGGATGAAACTACACAGTTGGCCTCTTTCCAGTATGACAAGCATTTCCTGTCAAAGCAATGGGAGCTCTCTCCGATCAAAATGCCATTGAGTTATGGAGAACGTATCTATAGTTTTCCTGAACTTCGCAGGGCAAGCGAGCGCACTGAAGACACCTTTAAGGGTTTGCCCGGATTGCTGGCAGATGCTTTACCTGATAAATATGGTAACCAGCTTATTGAAAAATGGCTGACACAAAACAACCGTCCCCCCAACAGCATGAATCCTGTTGAAAAGTTATGCTTCATTGGTTCACGTGGAATGGGAGCCCTGGAGTTTGAACCGGCACAGTTTAAAACGAGCAGGAACACTTTTGCAGTTGAGGTAAAAAGCCTGGTTGCAGTTGCACAAAAAATGTTGGCAAACAGAGCGCGCTTTGAAACCAGTTTAAGTACCGGTGAGCAAAAGGCCATGGAGGAGAACTTAAAGATTGGTACATCGGCAGGTGGTGCCAGGCCCAAGGCGGTTATTGCTTTCAACAAGAAGACGAAGGAGGTACGTTCAGGTCAAACAAGGGCGCCTCAGGGTTTTGAACACTGGCTGCTAAAGCTGGATGGTGTAAGCGACGCCCAATTTGGACAGAGTTATGGTTTTGGAAGGGTAGAGTATGCATATCATTTAATGGCAAAGGAGTGTGGTATCCAGATGATGGAATGTCAGCTATTGGAAGAGAATGGCAGGGCCCATTTTATGACAAAACGTTTCGACCGTGAAGGAAATGAAACCAAACATCACGTACAAACACTGTGCGGTATTCAGCATTTTGATTATAACAATCTGTATGGATACAGTTATGAACAGCTGTTTCAGACCATGCGGATCTTAAAGCTTTCATATCCGGATGCCGAACAGATGTTCCGCAGAATGGTATTTAATGTAATAGCTACCAATTGTGATGATCATACCAAGAATTTTTCATTTCTATTAAAACAGGACGGTCAATGGGAATTGTCACCAGCTTATGATGTATGTTATTCATACGATCCGGCCAACATCTGGGTAAGTCAACAAACATTAAGCATCAATGGCAAGCATAAGCACATTTCGAAAGATGATCTGTTGACCATTGCCAATGCCAACAACATCAGGAAGGGAGCGAAAATAGTTGATCATGTAAACCAGGTGGTATCTCAATGGGAGGATTATGCCAGGGAGGTGAAAGTAGATCCTGAATTGCAAAAGGGTATTCATAAAACACTTCATATCTACAAACGATAAGAAGTGGAGACTGGGCTGCCACGGCGGACTGGCATAGCACAGGTATAAAACTGATCTGCGTCAGTATGATCAGGCCGATTAAAATGAAAATCCTGCTCATAACAAACGTGTTAGTTTTCCGCAAACCAACATTTTAAGACTTATTAAATATTTCGGCTCTTTGCGGGTTGATAAAAATAGCTATTTTTGATAATTCTATTATTGTTATAAAGATCACAATGGCAGAGGTAACCAAGATTAAGAAAGGCCTGAACATCAGAATGAAAGGTGAGGCCGAAAGAATTTACGTGAAAGCCCCCAGGGCCAAGACCTATGCAATTAAGCCGGTTGACTGGCACGGGCTCACTCCCAAAATCATTCCCAAACTGTGCGATCAGGTGAAGGTGGGAACCCCCATCTTCTACGACAAGTACCACCCCGAGGTGAAATTCACCTCGCCGGTAAGCGGGATACTCACCTCTATTAACAGGGGGCCGCGGAGAAGGATTGTGGAGGTAACCATTGAGGATGACGGCAAGGATACGGCAGAAAAATTCCTGCAAGGCAATCCGGCGGAGTTGACCCGTGAACAGGTGGTGGAGAACCTGCTTGAGAGCGGACTCTGGCCCATGATCCGCATGCGGCCCTATACGGTGATTGCCAGGACCCACCAGGTACCGAAAGCGATCTTTATCTCGGCCTTTGATACGGCGCCTCTTGCTCCCGACTATGACTTCCTGCTGAAGGACATGGATGAGGATTTTCAGTGGGGGGTGAATGTTTTGAAGCGACTGACCGAGGGCAAGGTGCATCTGAATTTGGACGGGCGGGTTCCTTCTGTACGGACGCTCGATTCTATTAAGGGAGTGGAGATCAACCGTTTCAAAGGGCCACATCCGGCCGGGAACGTTGGAATTCAGATCCATAAACTGGATCCCATTAATAAAGGTGAGGTGGTATGGGTCGTCCAGCCCCAGGATGTGGTGGCTATCGGCCGCCTCTTCAAAACAGGGAAATATGATCCGTCGGTGGTGGTGGCACTCACCGGCTCCAGGGCGGAAAAACCGCTCTATCTTAAGACCATCCGGGGAACCGGAGTGGCTCCGCTTTTAGCGGAACACCTGAAGGAGGGTGACAACCGGGTGATCAGCGGCAATGTGCTAAACGGCCTGCAGCTCGATCCGGAGAAGGGACATGTGGGTTTTTTCGATTCTCAGCTCACTGTGATCCCCGAGGGAAAGTATTTCGAGATGTTTGGATGGATGCTTCCCGGATTTAAGAAGCAGTCGGTCTCCCGCTCATTTGCCTCCACATGGCTCACCCCGGGGAAGAGATTTGATATGGATACCAACTACCATGGCGGTGAGCGGGCCTTTGTAATGACCGGTGAATATGAGCGGGTGCTGCCCATGAACATCTATCCCATGCAGCTGCTCAAGTCTATTCTGGCAAATGACATTGATAAGATGGAGCAGCTGGGTATCTACGAGGTGGATGAAGAGGACCTGGCCCTGTGCGAATATGTCTGCACCTCGAAAACTCCGGTCACCAAAATTATCAGGGACGGTCTGAGGGCCATTCGAAAAGAAAATGAAGATTAAAGATAGTTATACATGAGTTCATTAAGACGATTTGTAGATAAGGCCAAGGTTCCGTTCGAAAAGGGGGGAAAGCTCTATTTTCTACACTCCACCTTTGAGGCGTTTGAAACCTTTCTTTTTGTGCCTGACAGGGTAACTACCGGACGGGTGCATGTCCGCGATGCCATGGACATGAAACGGCTCATGATCATTGTGGTCATGGCGATGGTTCCGGCGTTGCTGTTTGGGATTTGGAACACCGGGTTCCTCCATTTCCAGGCCATGGGGGTCGAGGCTGACTTCTGGCAGATGGTATGGTTTGGCTTCCTGAAGGTGTTTCCGATTATCGTAGTCTCCTATGTGGTTGGACTGGGCATCGAATTTGCCTTTGCACAGAAGCGCGGACACGAGGTCAACGAGGGTTTCCTGGTCTCCGGGATGCTGATCCCGCTGGTGATGCCGGCCGATGTACCCCTCTGGATGGTGGCTGTGGCCACGGTTTTTGCAGTGGTGATCGGAAAAGAGGTTTTCGGGGGAACCGGGATGAACATCCTGAACCCGGCGCTGACTGCCAGGGCATTCCTATTCTTTGCCTATCCCAGCCAGATGTCAGGCGATAAAGTCTGGATCTCAGGCCTCACCGAAGGGACAGGTGTGGTGGACGGCTACACCGGCTCAACCATCCTTGGACAGGCGGCACAGAACTCGGCCTCGTTTGTGAACGGATTGGGGGAGACCTATACAACCATGGACATGTTCCTGGGATTCATCCCCGGGTCGATCGGGGAGACCTCCACCCTTGCCATTCTGATCGGGGCCGTTATCCTGGTGATGACCGGTGTGGCAAGCTGGAAGATCATCGCCTCTGTCTTTGCCGGAGGTGCCGTCATGGGATTGATCTTTAATATTTTTGCGGTCAATGAATTCATGGCCATGCCTTTCTGGCACCACCTGCTGCTTGGCGGCTTTGCTTTCGGTGCCGTATTTATGGCTACCGATCCCGTCTCTGCGGCACAGACCGACCGGGGCAAGTGGATCTACGGGTTTCTCATCGGACTGTTGGCCATCCTGATCAGGGTGCTGAACCCCGCCTATCCGGAAGGGGTGATGATGGCAATCCTGTTGATGAATGTTTTCGCACCGCTGATCGACCATTATGTGATCGAAAGCAACATTAAGAAACGATTAAAAAGAGCCAGGACATGAGAAATTTTAGCAATACATACATTTTCGTCTTTTCACTGATTATGGTGACGATTGTGGCCGTGCTGCTCTCTTTCGTCGCCATGCAGCTGAAACCCCGGCAGCAGATGAACGTTGAGATCGAGAAGAAGCAGGATGTGCTCCGCTCGGTGGGAAAGGCTGAGAAGGTGGGTGAAGTGGAGGACAAAAACAGTTATATCGAAGAGGAGTTCGGGGAGTTTATCACCGAATCCTATGTGGTCGATTTTGAAGGAAACAGGCTGGAGACAGATGCTTTCGAGGTGATGCTCACCCTGAATGCCGAGATCAGGAAACCCCGGGAGGAGCGTAACTATCCTGTGTTTGTCTATTCTGAGAACGGCGGACCCAAAAAATATGTGGTGCCGGTGCGCGGAAAAGGGCTCTGGGGCCCCATCTGGGGATACATCGCCATGGAGGAGGATCTGAATACCATTTACGGAGCGGTCTTTGACCACAAGGGGGAAACACCCGGACTGGGCTCGGATATCAATACCGGATGGTTCCAGGAACCTTTTGCCGGCAAGACCATTTTTGACGAGGCAGGTGAGTTTGTCTCCGTGGAAGTAATGAAAGGCGGGGCCGATCCCTCCAGCATGCACCAGGTGGACGCCATCTCCGGTGGCACCATCACCTCCAAGGCGCTGGAAGAGATGATCAAGGATTGTATGGTGGGCTACGTGACCCATTTTGAAGCGTTGAGTTCCGAAGTTGAATAAAATAGTTAAGTCAAGAGATATGAAGGAAGAGAAAGAACCCCTGTTTTCGCCAAAGAACATGAAGCTTCTGAGCGATCCCCTGGGATCCAGCAATCCCATCACCGTCCAGGTACTGGGGATCTGTTCGGCACTGGCGGTGACCGTGAAACTGAAGCCCTCCATTGTACTGGCCCTCTCCGTGGTGGTGGTGATGGCCGTTTCGAACGTGGTGATCTCCCTGCTGAGGAAGATGGTACCACCCCGGATCCGGATCATTGTCCAGCTTGTGGTGATCGCCACCATGGTGATTCTGGTGGACCAGGTGCTGAAGGCGTACGCCTATGATGTGAGCAAGCAGCTTTCGGTCTTCGTGGGACTGATCATCACCAACTGCATCATCATGGGTCGCCTGGAGGCCTTTGCACTGGGCAACAAACCGTGGGCCTCGTTTCTCGACGGACTGGGTAATGCAGCCGGGTATGGCGTGATCCTGATTATCGTGGCATTCTTCAGGGAGCTGCTGGGGTCGGGAACCCTTCTGGATTACCAGGTGATCCCCCAGGCCTTTTACGATGCCGGGTATGTAAACAACGGGATGATGATCCTTCCCCCCATGGCCCTTGTGGTGGTGGGTGTGATTATCTGGGTACAGCGTTCCCGCCGAAAGAACCTTATTGAAGATTAACCTGACCTGATCAAACTTAGAAAAAAGATACCATGGAAAACCTGGTCAACATATTTGTAAAGTCCATCTTCATCGACAACATGATCTTTGCCTACTTCCTGGGCATGTGTTCGTACCTTGCTGTTTCGAAGACAGTGAATACCTCCACAGGCCTGGGGATCGCAGTGATCTTTGTCCTTGGATTTACTGTTCCCATCGACTTTCTGCTTGAGAAGTTCATACTTAAACCGGGAGCACTCACCTGGATCAGTCCCTCGCTGGCTGATGTGGACCTGAGCTTCCTGTCGTTTATCATGTTTATCGCTGTGATCGCATCCATGGTACAGCTGGTAGAGATGATCATTGAGAAGTTTGCCCCTACGCTCTACACATCCCTTGGAATTTTCCTGCCATTGATCGCTGTGAACTGTGCCATCCTGGGCGGATCGCTCTTTATGCAGGAGCGGGAGTATGCCAACATTGCCGAGGCCACTGTCTTCGGACTTGGATCGGGTGTGGGCTGGTTCCTGGCCATTGTGGGTATTGCAGCGATCCGGGAGAAGATCAAGTACTCCAATGTGCCGGCACCATTACGCGGACTGGGGATCACCTTTATCATCACCGGACTGATGGGAATTGCTTTTATGAGTTTTATGGGAATTAAGCTTTAATGGATAAATAAACGAATCATGCCGAATGGCTACCGTTCTCGTCTCGGAACCTCGCTTCGCTCGCTTAGGTTCCTCATCCGGTAGCCATTTGGCAAGTAGAAAACATAAATAAGATATAATGGTACTGCTCACATCTACTACAACCATCGTCCTGATCAGTGTCGGGGTCTTCCTCTTTGTAATCCTCCTGCTGGTGGCCATGTTGCTCTATGCAAGGTTTAAGCTGACACCCCAGGGTGATGTGCAACTAAAGGTAAACGACAAGGAGTATACGGTTTCGCCGGGAAGCACTGTGCTGAATACCCTTTCGGCCAGCGAGATTTTTCTGCCGTCGGCCTGCGGGGGAGGTGGTACCTGTGGCATGTGCAAGT
>JBDLIQ010000144.1:0-7892 GCA_039714775.1 Bacteroidota bacterium | reverse complement strand
GCGGCAGCTAAGGCTTCAAACCAGGCATTAACTCCATAAGGAACAAGTAGGTTCCTCGAAAAAATCCTTCGACATAGCAAGCCTCTCAACAGATCTGACTACAGGTCAAACTTGATGCCCTGGGCAAGCGGCAGCTCATTGCCATAGTTGATGGTGTTGGTCTGCCTGCGCATGTAGGCCTTCCATGAATCGGATCCTGACTCACGCCCTCCACCGGTCTCCTTCTCACCACCGAAAGCTCCGCCAATCTCAGCTCCCGAAGTACCAATATTCACGTTGGCAATTCCGCAATCGGAGCCCATTCCTGAGAGGAACTGTTCAGCCTCCTGAAGATTCATTGTAAATATGGCTGAAGAGAGTCCCTGCGGCACATCGTTATTCAGGGCAATGGCCTCATCGATGGTGGAGTACCTGATCAGGTAGAGCAAGGGGGCAAATGTCTCATCCTGTACAATCTGATAATGATTCTCAACCTCGGCCAGTGCCGGCATCACGTAGGTGCCGGATTCATAACCATGACCCTCAAGCAGCTCTCCGCCAACCAGGATGGTTCCACCCTCCTCTTTCACCTTTTCAATGGCATTTTGAAGAAGGCGCACTGCCCCTTTGTCCACCACCGGACCCACCAGTACCTGGTCATCCAGCGGGTTGCCAATGCGATCCGAAAGCTGCCCGTAGGCCTTAACAAGCTTCGCCTTCACCTGGTCATAAACATCATCATGAATAATCACCCGACGGGTGGATGTACAGCGCTGTCCGGCTGTGCCCACTGCTCCGAAAACGATGGCAGGAATGGCCTTCTCCAGGTCTGCATCTTTTGAGATGATCAGGGCATTGTTTCCCCCCAGCTCCATGATTGACCTTCCCAGGCGCTCCCCGACAATGCCGGAGATATGTTTTCCCACAGCGGTTGACCCGGTAACGGAGATAAGGGGTATCCTTTTATCCCCGGCAAAGTTGTCACCCATCACAGATGATTTTGCAACCACCAGGTTGAAGACTCCTTCAGGGACATCATTCTCTTTCAATACTTTCTGTATAATATGATGAATCGCAATGGCGGTCAGCGGTGTTTTCGAGCTGGGTTTCAATACCACCACATCGCCTGCAATGGCAGCAATCATGGCATTCCACGCCCAGACAGCCACCGGAAAATTAAATGAGGTCACCAGTCCCACGATCCCCAGTGGATGGTACTGGTCGTACATCCTGTGCATGGGCCTTTCCGACTGCATGGTATATCCATACAATTGCCTTGATTGTCCCACAGCCAGATCACAGATATCGATCATCTCCTGGACCTCGCCCATTCCCTCCTGGTAGATCTTCCCCATTTCAAGGGTAACAAGGAATCCAAGATCCTCCTTGGCTTCGCGCAGTGCCAATCCAATCTGCCTGACCACCTCTCCCCTTTTTGGAGCGGGAACCGATTTCCAGATTTTGAATGCCTCACCGGCAGTTGCCATTACCTTTTCATAATCTTCGATGGTTGCATTGGTCACTTTCGCAATGACCTCTCCATCGATGGGAGATACCGAGTCTGTAACATCTCCTTTTGTATCCAACCAGTGCTGCCCGGTGGTAGCTCCTGGATTAATATCTTTGATCCCTAGTCTGCTCAGAACCCGGATTGTCTGGTCTTCAAATCTCTTTTCCATGAAATATTTTTATCTGTGAAACTGTTCAACAAAAATAACAATGGAATGTTTTTAAAAAGATATTTTATAACATGAATTGTTACGATCATTAACAGGCTTGGCGGTTATCCTGAAAAGCATTAACTTCGCTGCGCTTTTTGAAGTTCTTGAAATATTGAAGTACACCTTGCCCAGGTGGCAGGACCGACTGTTAAGAATTGGTCCGGTGGACCAATTTAAGGAGGGGCCAGCATGCGGAGCAGGCCCAATTCCGCCACCAAAGGTATTTACAATACCACAATATAGTGGTATAAAGTTCTTGATTTAGTAGTACATTATTAGCCCAGGTGGCGGAATTGGTAGACGCGCTGGTCTCAAACACCAGTGATAGCAATATCGTGCCGGTTCGATCCCGGCCCTGGGCACTATGCAAGACAAGCAACTTGCCATTGACAAACGCTATCTGCAGATGGCCAGGATCTGGGCATCCAACTCCTACTGCATCAGGCGGAAGGTGGGGGCGCTGCTGGTGAAGGACAAAATGATCATTTCGGATGGCTACAATGGCACCCCATCCGGATTCGAGAATGAGTGCGAGGAGGACGACGATACAACCAAATCCTACGTACTTCATGCCGAGGCCAATGCGATCACCAAAGTGGCCAAATCAAACAACAGCAGTGAAGGCTCGACCCTCTATGTAACCACCTCGCCATGTATGGAGTGCTCAAAACTGATTATTCAGTCAGGGATTACAAGGGTGGTGTTCGAGGAGAAATACAGGATAACAGACGGGCTTGATCTGCTGGAGAGAGCCCGGGTCGAGTTGGTCTATATTAAAAACAACAAGGCAGAATCTGTTTCCGGAACGGATGGATAAGGAGTGATTGAACTGAAAGTCTTAGACCGATGAAGATTAGGAGAGAGAGGATCATTGTGTTGTTGCCGGTGCTAATCAGCGTGGCACTGGTTGTTGGTATCCTGTTGGGCAACTGGATTACGGGCATACGCATCCGGAGCATCGTTACCGATGAAGTAGCCAGGCAGAAATTCTCCATCCGCCCCGGCCATACAGGCGGATCAGGCTTCTCGCTGACGCCCAAAGGGAGCAAGATCTCTTCTGCCCTGCAGTACATCGTCAATGAGTATGTGGATACCGTGAGTGTTAATAGCCTGAATGAATCGGTGATGCCGGCACTGCTGGAAAACCTTGATCCGCACTCCATCTATATTCCGGCCAGTGACTTCCAGCACTTCTCCGAACCACTGGTTGGAAACTTCAGTGGCATAGGCGTTTCATTCAACATGACCGACGATACGGTAGCCATCATCAACACCATCCCCAACGGTCCGTCCGAAATGGTGGGAATTCTGCCGGGCGACCGGATCATCCAGGTGGATGACTCCCTGGTGGCCGGTGTGAATATGCCAAGTGATCACATCGTTAAGATGCTGAAGGGACCAAAAAACACACTGGTAAAAGTGACCATCTACCGCAGGGGTGAGCCGGCCCCCATTGACTTTGAGATCACCCGGGACGACATCCCCATCTACAGTGTGGATGTGGCCTATATGGTCGACGAAAACACCGGATACATCAAGATCAGCCAGTTTGCCCAGACCACCGTCCGTGAGTTTATGCAGGCCATTGAAAAGCTGAAGGCACAGGGAATGGAGAAGGTGATCATAGACCTGAGGCGAAATGGCGGAGGCATCATGGAGGCAGCCACACGGATTGCCGACCAGTTCCTCCAGGAGGGGCAACTGATCGTCTACACCGAAGGGCGGACAAGACCCAGGGAGAATGATTATGCCACATCGAGGGGAATCCTGAAGGATGATAAGGTGGTGGTACTGATCGATGAAACCAGTGCATCGGCCAGTGAAATTCTTGCAGGAGCCATCCAGGACAATGACCGGGGACTGGTGATCGGCAGGAGGTCATTTGGCAAAGGCCTTGTCCAGGAGGAGATGCGGTTCAATGATGGTTCGGCACTGCGCCTTACCGTCGCCAGGTACTACACCCCCACCGGAAGGAGCATCCAGCGACCCTATGAAAATGGAACGGACGACTACTACCACGATTTTAATAAGCGGATCATCCGGGGAGAACTTGAACACTTTGACAGCATCAAATTTGATGACTCTCAGAAGTTTGTCACCCCGGGAGGGAAGATCGTATACGGGGGTGGTGGTATCATGCCCGATGTTTTTGTCCCCATCGACACCGTGGGGGCATCTGAATATTATAACCGGGTTCGCAGCCTTGGCCTCATGTACAGGTTTGCATTTTTCTATACGGACCGGCAACGGGCCGCGCTGGAACAATACACCCATGCCAGGGAAATTGAGCATTTCCTGGATGGTCAGAAGATCCTTCCGGAGTTCATCAGTTATGCCAGGGAAAATGGCCTCGATCCCAACTACAGTGAGATCCGCATTTCCGAGGAGATCCTGCTGAAGACCATCAAAGCATACATTGCGAGAAATGTGATCGACAACGATGGATTCTACCCGATCATCGCTGATATCGACAACACGCTGCATGTGGCCATCGACACCATTTCTGCACTTTAATACCTTTCTGCATTAAACCTTTCTCTTTTTGCATCATCAAAGAGGCAAATCAAATGTTGAATTGCTAAAATAAAATATGATGAAAAACAGATGGATTAAAACAGCAGGGGCCGTTGCACTGGCCATGATGATGTTTACCGGCATGGATGCCCAACCCCGCCAGGGTAGAGGAGGCGGTCCGGGCGGACCAGGAACTGGATATGTCCAGGCAGATTCTGACTTTGTACCGGGGGCCAGAGCAGGACAGCAAGCTTTTCTTGACCTTACCGAAGCGCAACAGGAAGAGTGGGAAGCACTCAGGCTTAAGCATTACAAAGTGATGAAGCCCCTAAGGAACCAGATGGCTGAGCTGAAAGCCAGGGAGCGGACCCTGATCTCTGAAGAGGCGGTGGATACAAAAGCACTGCACAAGGTGATCGATGATCAGACCAACCTGATGAACAAGATTCAAAAACTTAGGCTGGAGCAGAGGCTGGCTGTCAGGGAGATCCTGACTGATGAGCAGCTGATGAAACTTGATCAGAGGCGGAACAATAGAAGAATGGGCCAGGGAAGAATGGGCCACGGCCAGGGGAACCGGTCTGGCGGACCACAATGCCCGGGTGGACCCTATCACAAATACCACAGGAATCGCAGGTAAACAGAATCAAATCAGATAACAGACCCGCCCCGGATGGTTCTTATGACCAGGACCATCCCCGGCGGGTTTTTTTATTTTTACCTCCTAAAACCTGAAATAGTTGTTTGATTTTGTCCGTTTTTTCAGGAAAACAGACTGAAAAAATACGGGTATTTACTTATTGACTTGAGTCATTATTATCCGTAATTTACTGTTGATTGTTGAATTACATTGCTTACATATCAGCTAAACCAAATAGAAATGAAGTAAGATTTGTTAACCAGAGCTATTAAATTAACCATAATTTCAATATTAGATCAAGAGAAAAACACATTAAAACTTTAGGTTAAAAGATCTAAGCCATGTGTAAAATTGCAATACTTGAAAGTTGCACTCTCTTTAGTTCAGGAATTACAAAAATTCTCAATGAAGTTGAAGATTTTAATGTTATCAGTGAAACGGAAAAAGTAGAACAGATGCAAATGCATCTTGGTGAGATTATACCAGATGTTATAGTTTTCGACATTCTTAATCATCCTAACGGAGGAATAAAACCCATAAAAAAGATCAGGCGCTTATACCCCAAAACACCTCTGTTATTAATAGTGAGTGAAGATTATGGGTTCTATTTCGAAGAATATATATATCAGGGTGTCAGAGGTTTAATCTTAAGCAGCGCCAGTTGTGCTCAATTCATAAAGGCCATTCAGAAATTAGAAAATGGCGAAGACTATATTAAAACTGATATCTGGAATATCCTGAAGGATAAATTGCGCTCAGGTAAACCAGGATTTCTCTCTCCCAAGTTAAAACCACAACTATCGGATCGGGAAGTTGATGTAGCTAAATTATTCTGCGAGGGACTATCTTATAAAGAAATTGGGGGAAGATTGAATATAAGTCCACGTACGGTTGAAACACACAGAAACAACATTTTGTCGAAATTAAACCTTAATTCACTTGCTGATTTAATCAAGTATACAATGTCCAACAGCATATAAAAGGAGCTATCACCCATCAAGTTAAATGTAGCGATTTGAGATTCTGTAAACAGATTATACGGAAGTAGTTTTACGGATAATCTTCAGGTAGAATCGATATATTTCTTTAATACTTCTCACGCCCATTACTTCAACAAAAATTGGGTATAAAACCTGATTGAATCTTCATTCAAAGTGATGTAACTTCTATTTCCATTTATTAATAGGAACTACTTTTTCTCTTATGATGGATTCCGCAGGAATCTTTTAGTTAATCATTATTTGAACTGTGTAACTTTTAATTCAGATGACTATGAGAAAAAATTACCATGAACACACAGGAAAGAGACAAACTCTACCTGTGTTAAAACCAAAACTTGAATTCCGATGTCGGAATTACCGGCTTATACTACCATTATTTATTATGGTATTATCTATGATCTCTTTTACATCAGCTGCTCAAACCGGGAATATACAAGGTGTTGCACCCGTTCAAACACCAGCTGGAGGATTTGGTGTTGATGGTGATGCTTTTGCAAACACACCTGCACCAGGTTATGTGAATGTAGGGGACTGGTTTGAAAATCCAGGGGGGACCGGTGGAGGCCTGTTTGATCCGGTTACCGGAGAACCTTATGCACATCTGGAATACATGTGGTTTATGCAGGACTCTTTGTCAGGAGATCCTGATTTCACAACATTCCTGGAGAGCAATAAAATTAATGACCATCCACGCACTTATAAGGTTGGGCAAGGTAATGCACCTAACAAAAATGAGATCCAGAATGTTGGGGTACATTTTACTTATGGTGATGCTGGATTGGGGGGAGACCCTGGTGATCTTTGGTGTTTGGCTGCTGCAGACCGTGAAGTAACAAATGGGAGCAGCTACATCGACTTCGAATATCTGCAGAATACACTATTAATGGATGAGACTACCGGGCTTTTTACAACCTATGGTCCGGATAGCGGCCGTACAGTTGGAGACGTCCTGGTTACAGTTGAATATACCAAAGGAGGAGTTGCTGCAAATGTAATTGTAAACGAATGGACAGCAGTTGGTGATATTTTCGAGTATGTTCCACAACCAACATCACCATGGCCCTATTCTGGAGTAATTTATGCTACTGTAAATACAGATGTAACCTACGTGCCATTCCCCGCATACGATCAATGGGATGTCGCAAAGGGTATGTGGTTCTATGAGATCAACCAATGGTGTGAGGTTGCTGTTAACTTATCTGAACTGTTTCATCTGGATGAAAATCCATGTTTTACGCTGGCTACCCTGTTTGTCAGGACCAGGACTTCCGGTTCCTCTGACAGATCAGAGCTAAAAGACCTGCCGGGACCACCTATCCAGATAAATATTGAATCCGATCCGCCTGTGGTAACCTGTGGTGACAAAATTGTTTCTGCATGTACTAATCTGGCTGGCATTTCAGGAGATTATGAAACCTGGAAATCCGGATTTGAAGTCTTAGACTTTGGAATCGAACCACTGGATACAATCTCACCAGATTTCCCGGCATTACCTGCAGGTGTTGAATGTGGTTGGGAATATACTCATTCATTTATTGTGGAGGATTATTGTGGGAAAAGAGATACTGCAACCTGTACATTTACCGTGCTGGCGCCTGACGCGTTGGTCATCAACTGTCCTGATGCAGTGGATCTGCCTAAGTGTACCTCACAGTCGACAATCGATGCAGATTATGCTAACTGGGTAGCCGGATTTACCTCAAGTGGCGATTGCAACCTGGACGATAATATCGAGGCTGTACCTGCGCTGCCTGCAAATGCCCATTGTGTGGGAGCAGATCTGTCATTTACCTATATCGCAACGGGAGATTGTGATTCCAAAGAGTGTACATCTACATTTAAAGTGGCCGCTGCCGATGAATTGACCATCAACTGTCCTGCTGCAGTGGATCTGCCTAAGTGTACCTCACAGTCGACAATCGATACAGATTATGCTGCCTGGGTAGCCGGATTTACCTCAAGTGGCGATTGCAACCTGGACGATAATATCGAGGCTGTACCTGCGCTGCCTGCAAATGCCCATTGTGTGGGAGCAGA
>JBDLIQ010000143.1:0-8932 GCA_039714775.1 Bacteroidota bacterium | reverse complement strand
TCACCAGTCACCCTCACCAGTCACCCTCACCCCTCACCCTCACCCTCACCCTCACCAATCACCAATCACCAGCTATAGTGAGACAGACTGGCCCTTCCTGCTGCTTTCATAGGCTGCTTCGATGATACGGATCACATCCATGGCCTCTTTGGGATGGACTGCAACCGGTTTACCATGAATGACAGCATCATATAGATTGTCATAGAATGCCATGTAGTTGCCGGGAATTGTTGGATATGGCCCCTCTATCCGGGAGGATCCCGATCCGGTATTGATCTTTCCCCAGTCAGTTTCAGACTCCACACCCCAGCCCTCTGAACCGGGTGATTGACCCTGCTTCATGGCCTCCTCCTGCGGGTCGGCCCCCCACTTCAGGTAGCTCCCTTCGGTCCCGTGCAGGATAAATTGGGGGGTCGGTTCCCTGACCAGGTAGCTGCTTCGTAGCATGCATTTATGATCAGTGTAATGGAGCATCAAATCAAAGCTGTCGTCGGTCCGGGCACCATCACGCAGCATGCGGCTGTCGCAATAGATCCGTTCAGGCAAACCGAACAATTGCAGCGCCTGGTCTATCAGGTGGGAGCCCAGGTTGTAGAGGGTTCCGGTTCCTGTGGACTGCTCTTTCCACGACTCCCTGATTTCGGTCCGGTAACGGTCAAAACGCGATTCAAAATCCACCACTCTTCCCAGCTTCCCGGAACGGATGATCTCCTTAACAGTCAGAAAATCCCCGTCCCACCTGCGGTTCTGAAAGACGGTCAGCATCACACCCTGCTTCACTGCCATGGAGATAAGTGCTGCCGCATCTTCCGATTTGAGAGTAAAGGGCTTCTCTACCACCACATGTTTCCCGGCTTCAATGGCTTCTCTGACCATCTCGAAATGGAGATGATCGGGGGTGTTCACGACAACCAGCTGCACCTTTGGATCCTCCAGGATCGACTCATATTCCCTGACAATAAGTGCTCCGGGGTGCTTTCCTTCCGATTCAAGTTTCCTTCTCTCAAGGATCTTTGTAATTTTAAAGCCCGGGTGTGCCTCAAGCAGGGGTCCGTGAAAGACCAGTCCTGACATTCCATAGGAGCAGAGTGCAGCATTAATTGTTTCCATGATGAGAGATAGGTTTCCGGCAATATAGAAAAAAAGCGTATTCAACAGGACCTGGAGATGAAGTTTCATTATCATATATCTCTTCTGCTGGTAGCAGGAGCCCTCTTCTCATCATGTACCTACAGAATCTACCCTTCAGGTTGTGACTATCCTGCTGCGGGAAACCTGGTAAAACATACCGTGCTTGACACTGCTGTGCGGGAGACCAGCGGATTGCTCTATATGGATGGATTTATCTGGAGCTTTAACGACAGCGGAGGAGACCCCGTTTTGTACTGTCTGGACCCCGACAATGGCAGTCTGGTGAGGAAAACCGTTATCCGCAACGCCACCAATGTGGATTGGGAGGATATCACGGAAGATGAAACCCACCTGTTTGTGGCCGATGTGGGCAACAACTTTGCAACCAGGGATACGGTGAAAATATACAGGATACTGAAGAGCGGCATGCTGTCGGGGGCACCTGAGGTGGTTCACGACGGGATCATTACCGTTTCGTTCAACGGACCGGTTAGCCGAACCGCTTCCGGATACTCCTCTCATGATTGTGAAGCGGTGCTGGCCTGCGGTGATTCACTTTACCTCTTTTCAAAAAACTGGGTCGATGAGACCACTTCGGTCTATGTTCTCCCAAAAGAGCCAGGCCACTACCGTGTCGATGCGGAAATCAGTTATGAGGCCCGGATGCTGGTCACCGGGGCAGACCTGAACAAGGAGAACAGGCAGGTTTCGCTGGTGGGTTACCACAACTACATGCCGGTACTGTTTACTTACCGTTACAACACAACACCGGCCAGGATCAGTTGCGGAGGAAAAGCCCGGATCTATCCCCTGAAAGCGGGCCGGCAGGTGGAAGGAATCTGTTATGGTCCGGAGGGAAGACTCTTTATCTCTGCTGAAAAAACCTTGCAAAGACAGACCCTTTTTAGGGTGAACAGGACCATGCGTTAAAGATGGTTCATTACCTTTGCTTCAGTTTCAGCGAATCGTTTTTATGAAGAAGAGGGATCAGGATCTGTTCCAGGGAGGAACGCAAATACCGCTGGTGGAGGAGTTCTACACCATCCAGGGTGAGGGCTACCATACGGGGAAGGCAGCCTATTTCATCAGGGTGGGTGGTTGTGATGTGGGTTGCAGCTGGTGCGATACCAAATTTTCATGGAACCCTGATCTTCATCCCGTGGTTCCGGCCGAACAGATCATCTCCAATGTCCTGACCCATCCCGCATCGGCTGTGGTGGTTACCGGGGGTGAACCCCTGATGGTAAACATGGATTTTCTTACCGGACGGCTGAAAGAGAAGGGAATAGAGACTTTCCTGGAGACCAGTGGCGCACATCCCTTTAGTGGAGAGTGGGACTGGATCTGCTTCTCACCTAAAAAGAGTCTTCTTCCCAGGGAGGAGTATTTTGGAATGGCACACGAACTTAAGGTGGTTATTGCCGGGAAGGAGGATCTGGAGTGGGCCGTTAAGAACGGAGAGAAGGTGAACAAGAGCTGCAAACTCTACCTGCAGCCGGAATGGAGCAGGAGGGAGGAGATCCTGCCTCTGATTATCGATTTTGCCAAGGAGAACCCCCGCTGGATGATCTCTCTGCAGTCGCACAAATACATGAGGATTCCCTGAGATGATGAAGCAGGCCTGGCTCATATTGTTGTTGATTGTGCTCTCGGGAATGGTCCGGGCACAGCACTACAACAGTGACTCCAAAAAGGCTGTCAAGCAGTTTGAAGAGGCTATTGAATGCTACCGTGCCCGGGATGCCTCAGGGGCCGAGGAGGCCCTTCTAAAGGCGATCAAAGCAGATGGGGAGTTCATTGATGCTTACCAGTTACTGTCACAGATATGTTATGACACAGGACGCCTCGAAGAGGCCATTGAATACTATGCCACCTCCCTGGAGATTGATCCGGAAGGCAATCCGGATGGATACCGCCTTCTGGCCGGACTCGTTATTCAAACGGGTGATTACAGGCGTTCCCTGGAGCTGGTGGAGCGGTTTCTATCTTATTCGCCTGAAGAGGTCAACCATTGGGAAGCCGGCATCAAACTGAAGGAGAATTGCCTCTTTGCCATCCGGGCCATGGAGCAACCCGTACCATTTCAACCGGAGAACCTTGGAGATTCGGTCAATTCAGAACTCAATGAATACTGGCCCTCCCTCTCGGTGGATGAGCAGTTGCTGATGTTCACGGTGATGTTGCCTGAATATCCCGCAGAGGGAGAGGCTCCTTCCCATATTCACGAAGATTTCTTCTTCTCAAAGAGGGAGGGGGATGGCTGGAGCAGCAGGAAGGGTGCAGGCGCTCCTTTGAATACCATGGACAATGAGGGTGCACAGACCATGACTGCCGACGGGAGGATGCTCTATTTCACAGCATGTAACCGGAGGGATGGAAAGGGGCAGTGCGATATCTACAGGTCAACATGGAACCGGGGCAAATGGAGCAGGCCGGTCAACCTTGGATCTCCCGTTAACACCCGCTACAGTGATAAGCATCCCACCATTTCGGCCGACGGGAGGGTGCTGATCTTTACATCAAACCGTCCCGGGGGCAAGGGATCCTACGATATTTGGATGTCGCAAAGGGAGGGTGATGGCTGGAGTCTCCCTGTCAACCTGGGCGATTCGGTCAATACAGCCCAACTGGAGCAGTCCCCGTTCCTGCATCCCGATCAGCAATCCCTCTATTTTTCCTCCACCGGATGGCCGGGGATGGGGCAGGGGGACCTCTTCTTTTCGAGTCTGAACAGTAATAATGGCTGGTCTGCACCGGTCAACCTTGGCTATCCAATCAACACATACAACGATGAGATCGGTCTCACAGTCAATGCAAAGGGCGACCGGGCCTATTTTGCTTCGGACCGTGAAAAGGGAACGGACACAGATATCTACACCTTTGAACTTCCGCATGAAGTGCGCCCCATCCTGGTCTCCTATCTTTCGGGAAGGGTGTATGATTCAAAGAGCATGAAGGGGCTGGGTGCCCTGGTCCGGCTTATCGACCTGGAGACAGAAGAGGTGGTCATGGAGGCTCCTTCTCAACCTGGCGAGGGTGACTACCTGGTTCCACTGCCCACCAACCGTGATTATGCGCTGAACGTCACTGCTGACGGCTATCTCTTCTATTCTGAGCATTTTGCTTTCAGGGGGGAGCACAGCAGGACCAGACCCTTCATGCGTGATATTCCCATGGAGCGGATCGGTGTGGGTAGCAGGGTGGTGCTGAACAATATCTTTTTCGAAACCGATTCATACAGGTTGCTGGCCGCTTCAGCTGCAGAACTGAACCGGGTGGTGGTCTTTATGGAGGAGAACCCTTCGGTTGTGGTTGAGATCGGCGGACATACAGATCATACGGGCTCCGACCGGCACAACCAGGCACTCTCCCAACAAAGGGCCAAAGCGGTTCTGGACTACCTGGCTGCAAAGGGCGTTGCTGCGCAGCGGCTGGTGGCAACAGGATACGGCGACCGTGAGCCGGTGTCGGAGGGTGAAACAGAGAAGGGACGTGCCCTGAACCGGAGAACTGAATTTAAGATCATAGAGATTGTGAAAGGTCCATAACAACAATTGCATCAGGCCAAATAAACAGGTATATTGTTACGATTGAAATGAAGAGCTTGCTTAGGGAAATACCCGATTATCTGAAGGATAAATCGACCATCATTACCCAGGTGATGTTTGTTTCGATTTTCGCCCTGGTGTTTATCAACATCTACGCTCCGTTTAATGCTCCCACATGGTTCGAGGCGGGGAGGAGCGGGGAGATGGGGAAGATCGAGTTCTTTTTTTACTCCAGCGCCTTTATTCTCTCGGGGATGCTGGTCATTGTACTGAGCAAACTGATCTTTGTTCTACTTGCCGGCAGGATCCGTTTTACCTACCTGCTGTTCGGTATCTGGAACCTGATGGAGATTGTGCTGCTGGCTGCAGCCTACCTGGTGGTGGATCTGATCCTGTTAAAGTCAGGAGCCGAGCTGGTGGAGCGGTTTATAGGGCTGCTCTCTATTACGCTCCTGGTGCTGGCCATTCCCTACTCCATCTCCTGGATGTGGCTCTCTCTCAATGACAAACGTTCCAAACTGGAGGGGCTGACCCGGGATACTTCACTGGAGTTCAGGGAGCGCCAGATGGTCTCCTTCCGGGATGAGACCGAAAAGCTGCGTTTCTCGATCAAATCGAGGGATATCCTTTTCGTCGAGTCCACCGACAACTATGTGACTGTTCATACCAATGAGGGTGGCAAGTTAAAAAAGGTGATGTTGAGAAATACCATGAAAAGATTGGAGAAGGAGCTGGAAGGAACACTGATCCAGCGCTGTCACCGCTCTTACATGGTCAACTTTGAGAACATCAAGCAGGTGAAGCTCATCTCCACCAACCTCTATATCTATATGGACTTTCCCGAGGAGATCAGAATTCCAGTCTCCCGTACCTATGCCGAGCATGTCCATGAGTTCCTGAACCGGGTCTCACTCTGATACCGGCAGGAAGATAGCTTCAGTTCCAGCAGACCCCGCGCTCCTTATAAATCCTTATGAAATTGTCCACCGACCGGTCATACCCGGCTTCAATGTCATTAGGGAAATAGCAGGCCGGAAGTTCACCTGCCCTGCGGTGGTAAGCAATACAGTCACAGCATATTCCTTTCTTTGCGCACGGGTAGCTGCAGTTGCAGTTCACCATGTTCTTCTCCTTTTTACATTCCATAAGTGCACACAGTTTTGTTCTACTTCTGGTTGAAAATACGACTTTTTAAGGTGGTTCCTGTGTTGATAATTCTATTTTTACAGCCTGTTGAACAGGATAACTTTGTAACAGCCATACCCGGATGTTGAAACAGTGGCTGGAGGATTATGAAAAACAACCTTTTACAAATTGTCATACTGGTCACCCTTTTCCTGGTGTTCCACATCGCTGTGCCGGGTACTCCCGATATGCTTCCCTTCTCTCCGCAATTCCAACAGGCCCCTCCTTTCCTGGAGGTGGATACAACCTGGGTCGATTCTGTCATGAAACAGCTTTCGCTGGAAGAGCAGATTGCCCAGATGATCATGGTCCAGGCCTACTCTAACATGGGAGAGACTCATCAGAAGGAGATCGCCAGATTGATCTCCCGCTACCATGTGGGCGGGATCGCCTTTTTCCAGGGGGATCCGGTTTCGCAGGCCATCCTTACAAACCGGTACCAGGATGCCTCAGAGGTTCCCCTGCTGGTGGCTATCGACGGGGAGAACGGCTTGGGAATGAGGCTCGACAGCACCATCAGGTATCCCTCCCAGATGGCGCTTGGTGCCATAACAGATAATGCACTGATCTATCAGCTGGGTGGGGACATGGCCCGGCAGATGAAACGGCTGGGGGTTCACATGAACCTGGCTCCTGTGGCGGATGTCAATAACAACCCTGCCAATCCGGTGATCAATACCCGTTCGTTTGGTGAGGATCCTGACCAGGTAGCTGCCAAAGTGGTGGCGCTGATGCGTGGTATGCAGGATGGCGGGTTGCTGGTGGCAGCCAAACACTTTCCCGGTCATGGCGATACGGGTGCAGATTCGCACCATGCACTGCCGGTGGTTCCCTATGGGAGGGAACGGCTCGACTCTCTGGAGCTCTATCCCTTCAGAGAGGCGATCCTCAGTGGACTGACCGGCATCATGGTGGCCCACCTGCAGGTCCCGGCCCTTGATGCAAGGGAGAACAGGCCGGCCACTGTTTCGGACAGGATGGTAACCGGAGTGTTAAAGGATGAGTTGGGTTTTCGCGGACTGGTGATCACCGATGCGTTGAACATGAAGGGCCTTAGTAAATATTTTGAGCCCGGCGAGAGGGAGGTTGAAGCGGTCATAGCAGGCAACGACATCCTCCTGATGCCCTCGGATGTAGGGAAGGCCATTACAGAAATTAAGCGTGCGGTACGCCGGGGTGAGATCTCTGTTGAGCGTATCAACGAAAGCTGCAGGAAGATCCTGCTGGCCAAACAGTGGACCGGTCTGAACCTTCCCGTGTCTGTTGAAATGGCGTCGCTGACCGAAGATCTGAACCATCCTGACTACAAAGCAAATCACAGGGAGCTTATCGCCCATACGCTGACCCTGGCCCGCGACAGGGATTCCATTCTGCCGCTGAGCCACCTGGAGGATATGAAGCTTGCCACGGTCACCATCAGCCGAAAGGGGATGGAGCATGTTGGGGCCACTTCGGATCTCTACCTGACTGGTGACCATTTCACTTTGCCTTCCCGGGCGGCACGGCAGGAGCAGGAGCGTCTGATCGAAAAGCTCAAAGGATACAATACCATCATTGTCAATATCTGGAACACCAGCTCATACGCCTCCAGGAGGTATGGGATCACCGACGAGACTGTCCGGTTTGTGGAGGCACTACATCCTTTGATAAGAGACAATCCCCAGGCAAGGCTGGTTCTGAATGTGGCGGGAACACCCTATGCGCTTGCAAGGTTCGTCAACCTGGACCATGTGGGGGCTATGATCCTCTCTTTTGATGATGATCCGCTCTACCAGGAGTATACCCTCCAGGCCATTTTCGGGGGAAGAGGGTTCAGCGGAAAACTTCCGGTCTCGGGAGGAGAGGTGGTCAGTGCGGGCGATGGAATTGATACTGGACCGCCGGTCCGCCTGGGCTATTCGTCCCCCCTCGATGCAGGCCTTCATCCCGATACCCTGGTGCTCATGGACACGATTATTGAGGAGGCCATTCGTGAGAAGGCGATGCCTGGATGCCAGCTGCTTGTGGCCCGCCATGGAGAGGTTGTGTGGCACAGGGCCTATGGTCACCACACCTACCAGGGTAAACGGCCTGTGGAGCTAACAGATCTGTATGACCTGGCCTCCATCACGAAGATCACAGCCACCCTGCCTTCACTCATGCGTTTGCGTGACCAGGGCAGATTCCATGAGGACTCACTGATGGGGAGTTTTCCCACGGTGCCCGACAGCAGCAACAAGGCGGGTTTGCGGGTTGGAGATATACTCTCCCACCAGTCCGGGCTGGTTCCATGGATCCCGTTCTACTACATCACCCTTGAGCCTCTGGACGCTTCACAACAACTGGTGAGTCACAACCGCTCTGCCCAATACCCCCTGAAGATCGGTCCCTCGGACTGGGCCAACCGGAATGTGAAGTATGTGGATGGTGTATATGACCGCGCTTACAGTCCGGACTACCCCATCCAGGTGGCCGAAAACCTCTACCTTCAGACAGACTACCGCGACTCGCTCTACCGGATGCTATACGATTCGGAGCTGCACGACCCGGAATACCACTATAGTGACCTGGGGTACTATATGTTTCAGCAGGTGATTGAGGCAGAGACCGACACCATGCTGTATCCTTATGCATGGTACAATTTTTACGCCCCGATGGGAGCAGAAACCATGGGCTTTCTTCCCCTGAACCGCTTTCCAGCGGAGCGGATCGTACCCACCGAAAACGATATTTTCTTCAGGCGACAGCTGCTCAGGGGGCATGTGCATGACATGGGGGCAGCCATGCTGGGCGGAATCTCCGGGCATGCGGGACTGTTCGGAAACGCCAACGACCTGGCCAAGATGATGCAGATGTACCTGAACGGTGGGAGTTATGGTGGAGAGCGATTTGTCGATGCGGCCACCCTTGAAACCTATACCTCCTGTTGGGATTGTGAAAATGAGAACCGGAGGGGGTTGGGATTCGATCGGCCGGTAACTGAAGAACCTGATGCCGGACCGGCCTGTGATGATGCCTCTGCCAGCAGCTTCGGACACTCGGGATTCACAGGTTGCCTTACCTGGGCGGATCCTGAAAACGGACTGCTC
>JBDLIQ010000142.1:0-8952 GCA_039714775.1 Bacteroidota bacterium | reverse complement strand
CTTTCACCTCTTCAGCTTTTGCAGCCTCCTTCGCCTCTTTTGCCTCTTTCGCCTTTTGGCTTTTAGCTTTTGCATCACTGGCCTCCTTCTCTTTCTCCATCTTACGTTCGCTCAGTCCTTCGGCTACTGCATCGGCAACATAGTTAATGATCAGGGAGATGGATTTGGAAGCATCATCGTTTGACGGGATGGGAAAGTCAATGTTCCGGGGATCGGAATTGGTATCCACCATGGCAAAAACAGGAATGTTGAGCCTGTTGGCTTCACGGACCGCAATGTACTCCTTGTGAACGTCCACTACGAACATGGCCGCGGGAAGGCGGGTCAGATCAGAGATGGATCCAAGGTTCTTCTCAAGCTTGGCACGCTGGCGGGTAATCTGCAGCCTTTCGCGCTTGGACATATGATCAAAAGTTCCGTCGGTAGCCATTTTATCGATGGCTGCCATCTTCTTAACAGCCTTCCTGATGGTGGGGAAGTTGGTAAGCATACCACCCGGCCAACGCTCAGTCACGTAAGGCATGTTGATGGTCTCTACCTTTTCTGCAACGAGCTCTTTAGCCTGCTTCTTGGTGGCTACAAAGAGGATCTTCCGTCCGCTTTTCGCAATCTGCTTCATGGCAGAGGCAGCCTCCTCCAGTTTTATCTCAGTTTTGTTGAGGTCAATGATGTGGATTCCGTTCTTCTCCATAAATATATAAGGAGCCATAGCGGGATTCCACTTTCTTTTCAGGTGACCAAAATGCACACCTGCATCCAATAATTCTTCGAAACTTGTTTTTGGCATTTTTTTAATTTTTGCTGGTCAACCAGCAGGTAGCTCCGCCCAAGGTGGAAGTCCTGCCGGTTTCGCAATGATTAAGTATAGAAATTTGTATTTTAACGCTTGCTGAACTGGAACCTCTTCCGGGCTTTGGGTTGACCTGGTTTCTTACGTTCAACAACCCGTGGATCCCTGGTAACAAAACCTTCGGCCCTGAGGGCAGCTTTGTACTCTGGGTTAACCTTGATCAGTGCCCTTGAAATGGCGAGGCGCAGTGCTTCGGCCTGTCCGGCCATTCCGCCACCATTAAGATTCACTTTGATGTCGTAGTTCCCTTTTACCTCAAGAAGATTCAGGGGTTGCTCAACAATATAATGAAGTTGCTTGTCGGGAAAATAGTCTTTAAAATCCCTGTTGTTAACTGTAATCTGACCTTTGCCTTCGCTCATGTATAACCTGGCAATGGCTGCTTTTCTTCTACCGATCGTATTGATCACTTCCATGATAATTATTTAATGGTATTTAAGTCCAGTTTTTTCGGCTGCTGTGCTTCATGCGGATGGGTGTCTCCTGCAAAAACATGAAGACTCCTGAAGATTTCACTTCCGAGCCTGCTCTTTGGGAGCATCCCCTTCACTGCCTTCTCAACAACTGCTTCCGGCTTTTTAGCCAGCAGGCTTTCGGGTGATTCAAAGCGCTGTCCCCCCGGGTAACCGGTATGGCGTACATACTGCTTTTCGGTCATCTTGTTCCCGGTAAGCTTGATTTTGTCAGCATTTATCACGATCACAATGTCGCCGCAGTCCACGTGTGGTGTGAAACTTGGCTTATGCTTTCCCCTGAGGACCAATGCTATTTTTGAAGCAAGTCTACCCAGTACTTCATCCTTTGCATCAACAACAAACCACTCCTTCTGGACGGTCTCTTTATTTGCTGAAACTGTTTTGTAACTTAACGTATTCACTTCTATCCTGTTTAGTGCCTAATTTTATGGATCGCAAAAATACAATAATAATCTTTAAAACAAGAAGATATCAACGATAAATTCACTGATTTCGTAAAATGGTGATATTCAGCCTTTAACTATCCATATCACCTGGGGCTATTCTAAGACTGTTAACTGGAATGTGGCCATCTCGGAGTAGACATTGGCTTCATTCATCACAAGGAAGTTGTAGCTGTGGGTACCTGTTAAGTTTGCTCCCATGAAGTCCACGGTGGCATGCTCTCTGAATGAGTTTCCCTCTTCTGTATCCAGTTTGGTCATTCCGATGACATCATATTCTATGGACTGGTTCCCGGGATCGGAAGCGTATACGGTAACCGTGGTTGATTCGCCCTCTCTCAGCACACTTTTTGTGGCTGTAATTGAGTCGATTACCGGAAGCTGGAGCTCATGTGCCAGGTCAATGTAGTCATCCCGGTCCAGGATACCCTCATCGATCGCTTTGGCAAGGGTGCCCACTTCACCAAAACCATCACCGGAACTGATGTTGATCAGCATATTCTTCCTGATAAAGACAATGGCCATAATCTCCTGGTTCTCGCCATGGAAATAGGGGGACCAGCACCGATCGCCCACCATATAACTATCATAAGGTCCGGGGTAGAACACGGCACTGCATAACATGGCATAAGCACCGGCAGCCTCTTCAGCCTTTTCAACCGAAGGGTAAACACCCACCTTCATATGCAGGTTTTTAGCTTCATCATTGCTCTGGTACACATACTCCCTTCCCCAGTCGAACATCAGCCTTGACCTCACCAGTTCATAACCGGGCAGATGCACCGATACCAGCTCCTCCATATCCACTCCGTTTACCAGCTGGTTGAGCTCCTCAGGATCTTCATTACATGCGGCCAGGATTATGAGCAGCACGGAGATTGCGGACAGGGTGATGGTATTAAGGATTCTCATGGGTGTTTTTTATCATGATGTTTCGGGGAGAGATTTGGTTGCGCACAGCATTGATAATTATCCAAAAGAGAGTATTTGTCCAAACCTCTCTTTCAGCACGGAACGGTACCCGGATTTCATCCATACCTGAGAAGCATTCTGCCGACCAAGTACTATCTTTGGTTTCACAGAACCAATGGATAATCTTCAGCAGGGATGGGGGCTAAGCTTGACAGACAGTTTTACCAAAGGGATGTGCTTGAGGTGGCCCCGGAGCTGCTTGGAAAGCACCTGGTAGTAATCGGGGCAGATGGAAAAAGGTCTGTCTATATCATCAGCGAAACAGAGGCATACAGGGGTGGCGAGGACCTGGCATGCCATGCCAGCAAAGGGCAAACACCCCGTACCCGGGTCATGTTTGGCGATGGGGGGTATCTCTATATGTATCTGGTCTATGGAATGCACTGGATGATGAATGTGGTTACCTCGGTTGAGGGGATCCCACAGGCGGTGCTGTTCAGGGGACTCAGAGAGGCCAGTGGCCCGGGTCGCCTGACCAGGCTGATCGGGGTAGACAAAGATTTTTACGGCGAGGACCTGGTGACCTCCCCACGCATCTGGATCGAGGAGAGCGGGATCGGTCCGGAATACACCACAGGCCCGCGGGTGGGAATCGATTATGCAGGTGAACCCTGGATAGATAAGCCATGGAGATATATATTAGTTGGGTAGTTGGGTAGTTGGAAATTTTATTATACTTCTTTAACGAATCGCATTGTGAGGCTGTATGGTCTTAAACCCATAATTGTTATATATTTGCAATCCTTATAATCATTGACATAATTCTGAATTGAATGGAAAATTTCCGACGTTATAACCTCCTTCTCGGCTGGGGTGTATTCCTGGTCTCACTGATCGTCTACCTGCTTACCATGGAGCCCACTGCCAGCTTCTGGGATTGTGGTGAATTCATTGCAACAGCCTATAAAATGGAGGTGGGACATCCTCCCGGAGCACCTTTCTTTATGCTGCTGGGACGTTTCTTCACCCTTTTTGCCGGTAATGATGTGACCAAGGTGGCGGTGACCGTGAACATACTCTCTGCCACAGCCAGTGCCTTTACCATTCTGTTTCTGTTCTGGACCCTGACCCACCTGATCCGAAAGTTTTTCCCGGGAGATGAGTCAAAAGGTCCGGTCGCCATGCTGACCATTTTCGGTTCGGCGCTGGTGGGTTCGCTGGCCTACACTTTTTCTGACTCTTTCTGGTTCTCGGCTGTTGAGGCGGAGGTCTATTCCACCTCTTCGCTCTTTACAGCGGTGGTCTTCTGGGCCATCCTGAAGTGGGAGAATATTGCAGATAAACCGGGAGCCAACCGGTGGATCATTCTGATCGCCTACCTGATGGGTCTCTCCATCGGGGTCCACCTGCTGAACCTGCTGACCATCCCGGCCATTATCATGGTCTTTTATCTAAAGAAATACACACCCACAGTACGGGGGGTCATTGCGGCCATGGCCGTTTCAGTGGCCATTCTCGGGGTGGTCAATTACATGCTTCTTCCCGGTCTGACCGGCATTGCAGGCAAGTTTGAGCTGATCTTCGTAAACGGATTGGGGATGCCTTTCAACTCGGGGGTGATTATCTATGCCCTGCTGCTGTTCGGCGGACTGATCTTCGGTGTCTACTATACACACCTCAAAGGAAAAGTGTTGTGGAATACCATTATACTGAGTCTGTTCGTTGTGGTGATCGGTTACTCCTCCTATGCCATTATCGTGATCCGCTCTTCGGCCAATACGCCGCTTGACGAAAGTAATCCCGATACGGTCTTCTCCCTGTTAAGCTACCTGAACCGTGAGCAGTACGGGGACAATCCCCTGGTCTACGGCGCCTTCTTCAACTCAAGACCGACAGGCATGGAGGAGGACAAACCCAGCTACTACAAGGGGAAGGATGCCTATTACAAAGTGAAAAAGAACAAAAATTACAAGTACGACAGCGATGCCAAAGGTGCATTCCCGCGGATGTGGAGCACGCAGGCAAAGCACGCCAACGAATACATCTACTGGGCCGGTATGGAGGAGTCTGATCTCTACGATATCCGAAGGGATGAACAGGGGAACCCCCAGCAGAACCAGTATGGGGAGTACAGCTATGACCGCAACCAGCCCATTGCCATCCCCTCGTTTGGTCAGAACATGAGGTTCTTCTTCCGCTACCAGATCGGATACATGTACATGCGTTATTTCATGTGGAACTTTGCCGGAAGACAAAACGATACCCAGGGCCACGGAGAGCTCACCAAGGGGAACTGGATCAGCGGTGTTAAGTTTATCGACCAGGCCAGGCTGGGACCCCAGGAGAACCTGCCCGCTTCCATTGCGGATAACAAAGCCCACAACAAATACTACCTGCTTCCCCTGTTGCTTGGACTGGCCGGGGCTTTTTACCACTATAAGAAACACAACAAGGATTTCTGGGTGATCGCACTGCTCTTTGTACTCACAGGACTGGCCATTGTGGTCTACCTGAACCAGTACCCCATGCAGCCCAGGGAGCGGGACTATGCCTATTCGGGATCGTTCTACGCTTTTGCCATCTGGATCGGGATCGGTGTGGCCGGACTCATCGAGTGGGCCTCAAAGAGGAAGCGGTCTGTTGTTACAGCCGGTGCCCTGGTACTGGTTTCGTTGATCCTGGTGCCCGGGATCATGGCCAAAGAGAACTGGGACGATCACGACCGTTCGGGCCGTTATACCGCACCCGCCTTTGCGAGGAACTTCCTCAACTCATGTCTGCCCGGCGGGATCATGTTTACCAACGGCGACAACGACACCTTCCCGCTCTGGTATATACAGGAGGTTGAAGGGGTGCGTACCGATGTACGTATTGTGAACCTGAGTTATCTGACGGCTGACTGGTATATTGAGCAGATGAAGCAGACCTTTTATGATTCAAAGGCGCTACCCATCAGCATGACAAAAGATCAGTATGTGCAGGGGAAACGTGATTATGCATACATGATGGAGTCGACCGGGGTGCTGATCAGGGAGAAATATGAGGTGAACAGGGAGAAATATGAGGATGATGTGATGGATATCTACCACAATACCGTGGAGATCCTGGAGGCCTCACTGCTTCCCGTCAACCACGCCAATGACTACAAAGCCATTCTTGCCCTGGAGGAGAAGATGGATCCGCTGAAATTCTATGGCTACATGCGGACCTTCAACTCAAAGGAGATTGCTGAGCGCATCGGGGTGGATGAGGCAGCTATAAAAACAGAAACCGCACAGATGGAGCGCCTGATCAAATCGATCGATGGCGATTATGCACCGCTGAAAGAGGCTTTTGCCTTTATGTTGACCGAAGATCCACGGTTCAGGGATGGACAGTATTTCATTCCGGCCCGCAAATTTGTGATCCCGGCCGATTCGGCATCCATCCCCGAATGGGTGGTTCCGGAGCATTTCGAAGGAGAGCGGGTGGATGAGGTACGGTTCTCGCTCTCTGAGCAGGTACTCTATAAGAACCTGCTTACAGTGATGGACCTGATGGGGAACAACCAGTGGGAGCGCCCCATCTACTTCTCTACCACCGTTTCGTCTGAGTACTATCTGAACCTGGAGGAGTACTTCCTGCGGGAAGGGCTGGCGCTGAGGGTAGCCCCGGTTTCCGCTCCCAACTCCGGTTACCTGGGTGCTGTGAAGACCGATGATATGTACCGAAAACTGATGGAGGAGTTCGACTGGGGCGGACTTGACACCCCCGGGATCTGGCTTGATGAGAACAACCTGAGGATGACCATTCATTACCGGTATGCCTTTGCGATGCTTTCCGGGGCCCTGATGGAGGAGGGGAGAGCCGACAGTGCAAAAATGGTGCTGGATGAGTGCATGCAACATATGCCGGAGGAGAATGTACCTTTCAATGCCGGGATTACTCCAATGATCCAGGGTTATTTCGGTGTGGGAGATACCGCTACGGCCATTGACCTGGTGGAGCGGTATGAGGCCAGGCTTGAATCTGATCTTGAGTATTATAAGCTCCTGTCGACCGCCGGGAAGCGCAGGTTCGGCAGAACGGGTAACGATTTCCTCGGAGCAGTGAGGGACATCAACGCACTGAGAAGCATCTGTCTCGGATTCGGTGAGCTTGAGGCGGCACGGAGGCTTGAAGGGAAGCTTTCGATTTACGGGCAGGATTATGACCGCCTGTTTATCAGATAGCCTTTGTAAGAAAGCGCCAAATACCAGGTTCTCTTGCAAGCACTAAATAGCATATTAATGTCACAAATTCTATATGATGTAGTGATATGCTGATCGCCAGGCCACCATCTTTGCTGACCCGCATCTTTACAAGGATGACCTGGAACTTCTACGGTGACCACCGGGATGTGTTCCTTACATTCGATGACGGTCCCACACCCGGGGTGACCCCCTGGGTTGTTGAGAGGCTCGAAGAGGCCGGGGCAAAGGCCACCTTCTTCTGTCTGGGCCGCAATGTGGACAAACACCCTCAGCTTCTTAAACAGATACTCTCAGCTGGTCATACCGTGGGCAACCACAGCTACAGCCACCTGAAGGGATTCCGTGCCAGTGTAAAACATTACATGGAGGACATCCACCTGGCCGCCAACCTGATCGATTCAAAACTGTTTCGTCCCCCGTATGGCCGGATCCTCCCCCGGCAGACCAAAGCGGTGGCTGAGCAGTATAAGATCATCATGTGGGATGTGCTGAGCAGGGATTACAATACCCATTTGAGTGGAGAACGGGTATTACAGAATGTGATCAGGTCTGTAAGGCCGGGTTCCATTATCGTTTTCCACGACTCGGACAGGGCCAGCGACAACCTCTACCACGCCCTTCCACGCACCCTCGACTTCCTCCGCGAAAAAGGCTTCAATATGAAGGCTATTCCGGGTGGCGGGCTTTCGTCTTGATACAATTTCTTTTCCGATAGATATATTCTGTAACCAATAAGGAATATGCTGCTATACCATCCACTGAACGAACACCAATAGTCCAACAAGGATCCACAATGCCAGCTCATGGAGCCAGTGGTTCCGTTTCCTGTGGAAATAGTCGGAGAGGATAAAGGAGAGCGGCAAAGCCACAAAAACCAGGCTGGAGGGATCGAAACGTGCAATGAAGAGGAAGAAGAGAATCCCGGCTATAAACATATAGAAGAGGACCAGGTAGAGGTTTTTTATCACTGTTTTCCTGACCCGCAACCGTTTGGTCATATAGAGGCTTACCAGCGCCACAAGAGCGAGGAAGAAACCGTAATAGATGTAGACGCTGTAGTGATGGGATTGAAGAGATCCCTCAAAAGCCAGGTTCCGGCCAACGAGTTCCCAAAAGCCGGCCGCATCGTCCATGATGGCCCAATACCATGTAAAGAGGAACAATCCCAGCATGAGGTAGGCGATAACAGGGTAGAGTATCTCCCGCCACGTAACGCTCCTCATGGTTGCCAGTGAGATCCAGATCAGCGGGAGGAACCAGATCAGTTTCAGATAGAACATGCTTCCCAGGACCAGTAGCAAGCCGGCGTTGAATATGGTGAATGTGTCGGGCCTTTTGTCATGGACATCAAAAAGCATGGAGAAGCAGAGCAGATAGAAGATGGAACCCACAACTGCCGGAGTTACATGCTGGGTGGAGGGAAGGGCCACCGAAAAGAGCAGGAAGAAGAGGGCCGGCATGTAGGAGCGGAAATCAAGCAGCACATAGCGTACCCCGATCCGGATTAACATGTACCCAAGAATCAAAAAGAGGATCAGTGCAATGAACCGGTCCAGGAAAGGGACGGTATGAACAGATCCGAAAAACAGGTTATACAGGGGCATGGCCCTCTCGCCTGAGACCTCTCCCAACTGGATAAAGGATTTCATGAAGAGGCCAAGTGAGAGCAAAAACAGCGCTGCTATCCCTGTTACCCGGTTGTCCTTGAAAATTCTAAGCAGGATCATCGAAAGGGCTAAAGGTCAAACCCGATATCACGGCGGAAATACTTGCCTTCGAACGCTATTTTCTCAGCGTTCCGGTAAGATTTGGCGAGTGCCTCCTTCATGGTATCTCCATAGGAGCTGACAGCAATCACCCTCCCTCCGCTGGTGAGCACGCTATCTCCATCGGGTTTAGTGCCCGCATGGAACACCACACTCTCCTCCACCTGGTCAAGACCGGTAATCTCTTTGCCCTTCTCATAGCTTCCCGGGTATCCCCCCGAAACCATCATCACGGTTGCGACCGTCCGCTCGTCGAATTCAACTTCCAGGTCA
>JBDLIQ010000141.1:0-8964 GCA_039714775.1 Bacteroidota bacterium | reverse complement strand
AGGAATTTCATAAATTGGTCTCCGATGAACAAGCCCGGACCACATGCACCCTGCAGGCTCCTCACGGCAGCCCCCCTGTGGATTTATATCACTCTTGCCGGGTTGTTGCCGGGTAACTCCCTGTATGGAAACGATGAGCGTTACCTGAAGAGTTACCTCTCTGTGGCCGATGGTCTGTCGCAGAACGAAGTAACCTCCTTTTGCGAGGACAGGTATGGTTTTATGTGGATTGGCACGCGGGGCGGTCTCAACCGGTATGACGGATACAGCTTCAGGCACTATAAACCTGAGAGGAGCAGTGAGGTGAGCCTGCAGAATCCATCCGTTGAGCGGTTGTACATGGATGGACAGGGCAGGATATGGACAGGGACCAAGACGGGGGGGCTGAGCATTTACGATCCGCTGACTGAGCGTTTCCGGCACGGTTCCGGTTTCCTGGATCACATGCCCGACAGGGTGGTCTCCTTCCTGGAGGATATGGAAGGAAACCAGTGGATAGGCAGTTTCTTCAATGGCCTTGTGAGGTACGCTCCTGATGAGGATTCAACCGAACACCTGTTAATTGAAACACGGATCAGTTCCATTATACAGACTCCCGACAGCACCCTCTGGTTCGGATCCAACGACGGCCTGGTCTGCAGGGAGCGGAACGGAGAGTTCAGGCATCTCTACTTCGGTGATGAGCACCATGAGATCACAGAGATGACAGTGGATCCGGATGCTCCGTATCTCTGGATTGTCGGGTGGGGCATGGACCTGGTCAGGTTCAATTACCTGGACTCCTCTTTCACCAGGTACAGGCTGAAGGATAAGGAGGGTGCTACCAATACCTACTCACTGCTTGTGGATAGGGACCAGGGTGTCTGGGTGGGTACCTGGGGTGGTGGCCTGTACCGTTTCAACAGGTCAGATGAACAGTTTGAGAGGATCGACATCAATCCCCGGTCGGCCCATGAGCAGATCTCTGATTACGATATTGTTCTGGATATCTACCAGGAGAGCGGGGGAACCATCTGGATCGGTACCGACGGAGGGGGAGTGGTGAAGCTTATTCCTTCGGGGAACTTTAATACAATCACAAATTTTCCGGGGGATATCAAGCCCCATGTAACCTCTGTGTATGAGAGTCCGCTGGGCTGCCTCCTGGTGGGAACCCGTGGACAGGGCCTCTACCTTTCGACCAACCGGACCGATTTCAGGATGATCGGCATGGATCAACCAGACCTCCATGACGAGATGCAGAGTGTGTACCACATTGGAGCCGACAGCCAGGGGAGCATCTGGCTGGGGATGGACCGGGGGATCTACCTGCTCACCGGACCCAGATCGGAAAGGCCCCGCATGACCTGGGCAGCCGATCAGTTACACAGCAGTGACCTGGGAGAGCCTTTAAAAGTGCTGGATATTCTGCACCATGAGCAGACCATGTGGGTGGCTACACAGCAACATGGCCTCTACCTTTTTGAAAAGCTGCAAACCGGGTACAGGTTGCAGCGCCATTTCATTGCTGCCGTGACCGGGGATGGAATGGAGAGCAACCGGGTATCGGACCTGCTGTTGGACAACCACGACAGGCTCTGGGCGGCTACCTACAACGGGCTCTACCGTTACAATGAGTCCGATTCTGCCTTTATTCCCATCAGTGAGTTGCTCCAGGGTGAGAGTGGCCCGCTCTGCAGCATCATCCTTGTACTCTACCTGGATCCGGAAGGTCACATCTGGTTTGGCACCCCCTGCAGCCTCAACCGGCTTACGGAAGAGGGGGATGGTGGATATACCATGACGGAATATACACGTGAGGAGGAGCTGCCCGACGATTACATCGGGAACATCCTGCAGGATGAGATGAATTATATCTGGGTGAGCACCAACTCGGGGATCTCCAGACTGGATCCCATGTCGGGAGAGGTCCGCAGTTTCGATGGAACAGATGGAACCGGTGATTACAGCTTTACCGAGGCGGCCTCATATTCAGGAGGCAGCGGGGAACTCTATTTCGGTGGATTTGCAGGTGTGACCTACTTCAATCCGGGGAACATCACATGGAACAATACCATTCCGCCGGTTGCCATTACCAACATCCGGGTACTGAACGAGGACCTCCATGTATCGGAAGAGGGTATCCTGCCGGTCAATGTCAATGACCTGGAGATGCTGACACTCACCTTCAGGGAGAAGGAGGTGAGCCTGGAGTTTGCCGTGCTTGATTTCAAGGCTCCGCTTCACAACCAGTATGCCTACCGGCTGGAGAAGCACAACGAACCCGGAGAGCGGGTCAACATGGGGAGCCAGCGCACCATCTCCCTGCGTAACCTCTCCCCGGGTCACTATACCCTCCACCTGCAGGGCGCCAGCAGCAACGGGATTTGGAACGAAAAGGGAAGGCAATTACAGATCGAGGTAATCCCGCCCCCGTGGAAAAGGTGGTATGCACTTGTGGGCTACATTCTTTTCCTGATGATGGTCATACTGGCCATCATCCGTGTCAGCCTCGAACAGGAGCGGCTGAAAACCCGGGCCGAGGTGGAGCACCTGCGCTGGGAGCAGGAGCACCAGCTCAACGAAACCAAACTCAGGTTCTTTACCAATATTTCTCATGAGTTCAGAACCCCGCTCTCGCTGATCCAGGCTCCCCTGAGCGAACTGATCGGGAAGCAGGAAAAGGAGCTGGACCCGGATACCAGGAAGAAGGTCTCCATTGCCTTTAAGAACTCAAACCGCCTCATGAAGCTGGTCAACCAGCTTTTGGAATTCAGGAAACTGGAGGCTGGGAAGTCGATCGTCTCGGCCAGTGAACAGGATGTGGTGGCCTTTATTCAGGAGATATGCCATCCTTTCAAAGAACTTGCCGATCAGAAAGGGATCAGGTTCCATGTAAGGCATGAGCTGGATGCGACACTTGTCTATATGGACATCAGGAAGATGAGTGTAGTGATGAACAACCTGCTCTCTAACGCTTTCAAGTACTGTGGTGACCCCGGCAGGATCAGCGTAAGGGTATATGAAGATCCCGGGGGAGAGGTTGGCATCTCTGTATCCAACAACGGGAAGGGGATCGCTCCCGGCGACCTGGAGAATATCTTTGACCGTTTTTACCAGGTCTCTTCGGGCAGGTATCATGACAGTTCCGGTATAGGGCTTGCCCTGGTGAAGAACTATGTGGAGATGCACCAGGGAACCGTGGAGGTGGAGAGTGTAAGGGATGAAAAGACAAGCTTCCGGATATTGTTGAAGCGGGGAAAGGATCACCTCTTGCCTGAAGAGATTACCGATCACAGCGAACTGGAGGTGATTCAGGAGTCTCTCCTCCCGGATGGAGGTGATGAAGGTCATAAAGGAAGGATCCGGCACATGGGTACCCGGGGTGCCAGAATCGTGGTGGTGGAGGATAACCGGGAGCTGCTGGAGTATCTTGAAAACATGTTATCGGAATATTACATTGTGGCCACTGCATCCAATGGTAAAGAGGGTTTTGATAGTTGTCTTGAAACGGAACCCGATCTGATTATTTCGGATGTAATGATGCCCGAAATGGACGGATTTGAACTGTGCCAGCGGGTGAAATCACACGAGAAACTGGCACATGTTCCCGTGATCCTGCTTACTGCCAGGGGTTCGGAGGATGACCGCCTGTTTGGGATCAGGAGGGGAGCCGATGATTATATCTCAAAGCCATTCAGTGCCGCACTGCTCATGGAAAAGATCAGGCAGGTGTTATCTGGGCGCATGCTCCTGGCCGAAAAGTACAGCAGGAAAGTGACTCTTGAACCCACTCACATGGAGATCACCGGTGAGGATGAGAAGCTGATCAATTCGGCCATGGAGATCATCGAATCACACATGGCCAGTCCCGTCCTGAACATGGAGTTTTTGGCAGGTGAACTTGCCATGAGTCCCACCACCCTCTACCGGAAGATGAAGAGCCTGCTGGATGTGGCCCCCGGTGAGTTTATCAGGTCGGTGCGGTTCAAGCGTGCCGCCCAGCTGCTCAAGGACACCGATTTGACCGTTTCGGAGATTGTGGAGCGGGTAGGATACCTGGATGTCAAACGGTTCAGGGAGGGATTCAAAGCTGAATTCGGGCTCTCTCCAACCGATTACAGGCAGCAGATGAAAGATTCGGCCCCCTGATTCGGTCAGTTTTACACCACCCGCATCAGGAACCCTCCATATCTCTGTGGAGGCATATGGTTATGAAGAGGTTGAACTATCCATGTTCGGTATTCACGGGCGCAGGATCCTGAGCGCACAGGCATCCCTGATCCAGGGGTTGAACCAGCTCACCTATCCCCTGGATTCTCACCTGGTAAAAGGGATCTTTATTCTCACCGTGACCGGCAAAGGCGAGCCGGTTTCAGCAAAACTCCTGTTATAGTTGATCCCGGTCTCACTTTTTCCCCTGGTACGCTTTCGGGGAGATGCCGTAGATCGCCTTGAACGAGGTGGAGAAGTTGGCCGGGGATGTGCACCCCACTTCATAGGCAACCTCGGAGATGGAGAGGTGCCCTGCTTTTAAAAGCTGTGCCGCCTTTTTGAACCGGATCTGCCGGATGTAGTCATTGGCCGACAACCCGGTAAGCGACTTCAGCTTCCTGTAAAGGTGTGTGCGGCTCAGTCCCAGCTCCTTTCCCAGTGCCTCAACTCCAAACGCTTCGTCCTCCAGGTTCTCTTCGATGTGTCTGATCGCTTTTGTAATCACTGTCCTGTCCTGGTGAGAGATTCCAATGGGTTCGGGTTTTCTCTCTTCCAGGGAGGTGTAATACTCCTTAATGTGCTGACGGGTCTTAAGCAGGTTTGCAATTACAGAGGAGAGCTGTTGCGGGAGAAATGGTTTCCCGATATATGAGTCCGCCCCGGTTTTGTATCCCTCCATCTCGCTCTGTATATCGCTTTTTGCGGTAAGCAGGATCACCAGGATATGGCTGGTCTTGATATTCGATTTGATTTTAGCACACATGGCTGTCCCGCTCAGTTGGGGCATCATCACATCGCTGACAATCAGCTCATAATCATTCTTCAGGGCCATCTCCAATCCGGCCTCTCCATCAACCGCCTCATCGATTTGATAATAATGCTTCAGGACGGACCGGATATATGACCGCAGTTCATCATCATCATCAACGATAAGAATCCGGGGGGCATCTGGCAGCGCTGCCGCGTTCACCGGCTCCGGTTCCGGTTCCGGGAGCGCCGGCTCTGTTAAATCGGTTTTGGCGATAAATGATTGTTCACTGTCCGGCTTTTCAGTTAAGATTGCATCCTCTTCGTATGGAAACTGAATGGTTACAGTGGTGCCTTCACCCACCACACTCTCTACCTGAAGTGTTCCGTTGTGAAGTTCAACCAGCTTTCTTGAGTAAGCCAGACCAATACCGGAACCCTGCTTTTCAAAATCTGCATTTGTGATGTTCTGATCACTGTAGAACCGGTCAAATATTCTGGTTAGTTTGTCAGTGGTCATTCCGGAACCCGAATCGGCTACGGTGATAGAGACATTTTTCTCTTCATTCAGGATGATGCCAACCACTATCTTCCCGCCTTTTGGGGTGTACTTAAAAGCGTTTGACAGAATGTTGCTGAGTACCTTCTCAACCTTATCACCATCATAATTGAATAAAAGTTGCTCAAAACCGGTGTTCAGATTAAAGCGGATCTCATTTTGAACCGCTGTGTGACTGAACATGCTCATCGTATTCTGAACGGTGTTTACCAGGTCATTGTGTGATCTGTTCAGCGGAAGCACATCCTGCTCCATCTTTCTGAAATCGATGAGCTGATTGATCAGTTCCAGGAGTCTCTGGGAATTTTTACTTATTTGTGCCAGTCTCCGTTTTAGTCTGGAATTGCCGTGTTGTTCAGTGATCAGTTGCTCCAGGGGGCCGATAATAAGGGTGAGGGGTGATTTGAATTCATGCGAAATATTGGTAAAGAACCGAAGTTTCATCTGGGTCAGCTCCTTCTGCTGGTTCTTTTCAATCCGCTCCATCGCAATGGCACGCTTCATCTTCTGTTCATGACGAACCTGGTGCCAGAGAACATATCCGATCAGGATAAGCAGGGCACTGTAAATCATAAATGCCCAGAGGGTAAACCAGGGTGGAGTTTTTATGATAAATGAGATCTCGGCACCCTTCTCATCCCATACATTGTCATTGTTCGATGCGATTACCTTGAAGAGATATTTTCCGGGAGAGAGATTGGTATAGGTTACCTGTCTTTGACTCTTTACATTATTGTACCTGGCATCAAATCCCTGTAACTTATAAGCAAAGTTGCTCTTTTTTGCAAGGGCGTAGTTAAGTGTGGTGTATTTGAAACTGATGGTGTTTTGATGATGCTTTAACCGGAGGGACTCTCCTGTTCTTAGTGCCTCCTTTACCGAAACTCCGTTCGCATCATTTAGAACAGATCCGTTATTGACAGATATCTCTTCAATCTTTACAGGATATGTCAGGCGGTTATCACGTATCTCATCAGGATCAAAATTGACCATGCCATTGGTACATCCAAAGTATTGAAGACCGTCAGCATCTGTGAAATTTGAGTTATAATGAAATTCATCGGCATTCATTCCATCACTCCAGAAATAGTTTTTAAACTCATTCAGGCTGTAGTTGAACCTGGAGAGGCCGTTGTTGGTTCCAATCCATAGCCTGCCCTTGAGATCTTCCAGGATAGAACATATGTCATTCGATGGAAGTCCCTCTTTAACAGTGAACTGTTGAAATCTGTCTTTGTCAGGCAGATAGAGGAACAGTCCGTTGAATTCAGACCCTGCCCATATCCTGTTCCTGGAGTCTTTAAATACAGTTACGAATTTGTCTCCGGGGAGGCCGGAACCATGCTCTCCTTCCTGTGAGAACTGTATCACCTCTTCGTCCGGAGTGATCCGGAACAGGCCGTTTGCATAACTGGCCACCCAGATGTTTCCGCTGCTGTCTTCGGCCATGTCCAGGACTGTAGGTATGATTCTGCTTATATCCTCCAACTCCTTAAACGTACCTGTTTCCCGGTCAAGGACCATGACCCCGGCATCTCCTCCGGTCCATATCTGCTCCCGGCTGGTAAACAGGATGGTGGTGATGGCTTTGTCATTCTCGCTCTCTATTTCATAGCGCTCAACCGATCTTTGCCGCTGATCAAATTCTACCAGCAATCCGTCATTGGTACCGATCCAGATCTTCCCGTTCTTATCCCTGACAATGCTCCTGATGATCCGCTCCCGGAGGAAACCGAGCCTGGGAAATGTATGGTCCAGGTTGACCTGCCTGTTTCGCTTGTCGATCACCAGCAACCCTTTGTCCCAGGTCCCCAGAAAAAGCATTCCATCAATGCTTTTGCAGATGGCAGTAATGTTCTTACTGAGGTTTTCAATAAGGGCTGTAAGCAATTGGTCGGGATTAAACTGCTTGGTTTTATAGTAATGCACATTCACACCCCTGGAAAAGGTTCCGAACCAGAGGTTGTGCTGGCTGTCTTTCAATCCACAGGTAAGGATATTACCCTCTATGGTTTCGGGATTGCCGGGATCGGAGTGAAACGCTCTGAACCTTCCTGTTTCCCGGTCGAAGAAGAAGAGGCCATCGCCGCCCATCCAGAGGTTCCGGCTGTCATCTTCCTGGATGAAACTGAGGTTTGTTCCCGCACCCGGGGCGAGATCCCGGTTTACAGGCTCAATTTTGCGGGTCTGTTTATTGAAATTAAAAAGGCCCTGGTCCGTGGCCATCCACAGGTTGTTCTCATCGTATGTGTAGAACTGGTGAATCACCCCCGGGAGGGGGCCCGCTTTATGACTCCAGAGCAATGGCTTGATCTGCTTATTATCAAAATTATAGTTGTAAAGCAGTTGCCTGTCTTGAATGGCAATAAAAAGCATGCCCGAACCATCCCTGAAAACAGATGTAATATGACCGGGTAGCTCAAGGGGTGAATCAATAGGAAGAAGTGCAATGGCCTTTTTGGAGACCCTGTCGATGTGTGTTAGTCCCTGTGAATGGACCACCCAAATTTCGTTCTGTGAAAACGGAATAATGGCTGTGATATTTCCCGGGTTCGATGGAGTGATCTCCCCTGGCAGGATATCCACAAAGGTGAAGGTCTCTTTCGTTCTGTCATAGTAGTGTAACCCTCCCCCGGTGGTTCCGATCCATAGTGTATGGTCCGGGTCCTCCCAAAGAGAGGAGATCTGATGATATCGCAGGGATGAGGTGTCGCCGGGCTGGCTATGAAAAATCTTAAATTCATAACCATTGTAGCGGCATAATCCTCTTTTGGTCCCAAACCACAGGTAGCCTTCATGGTCCTGAAGCATGCAGTCGACCCGGTTGTTGGCCAGCCCCTCTAAGATGGTCACATGGTTGAATGCCACATCAGCCGGCTGCTGCCCTGAACTGTCGGTTCCGGTGGACAAGAACAATACCAGGCTAATCAATATGGTTCGGCTTCTCTTCATCGCTTTTACACCAGCTAAATTTATAAAGAAATCCAATTTCCACCTAAAAATGGAACAGGAGCAAAAGGGATTTGTCAAATTCAGAAAGAGATCCGGATCCGTTTTTCGGAAATTTACCCTGCATTAATACCCGGAACAGTGAAAAGAAATTGGATCTATGGATTTGCAGTGCTTGCGGCAGGAATGATGTCGGCCTGCAGTTTTACCAGCAAAGAGAGACAGGCGGAGGCCGGAGCAGATGATGATGTCACTGTGGTTGCCTACTATTTTGCCAATTATCACGAAGACAGGCGCAATGCTGCCTATCATGGGGATGGCTGGACAGAGTGGGAGCTTGTGAAAGATGCTAAACCCCGGTTTCCCAACCATCACCAGCCCAATGTGCCGGCCTGGGGCTATACCGATGAGGCAGATCCGGTGCAGATGGCTCAGAAGATCGATGCAGCGGTTGATCATGGGGTCGATGTGTTCCTGTTCGACTGGTATATGTACGAGGACGGGCCCTTTCTGGA
>JBDLIQ010000140.1:0-9076 GCA_039714775.1 Bacteroidota bacterium | reverse complement strand
TGAAGTTGGTAGTGAAGTTGGTAGTGGAGAATGATGTGCAGAGTGAGTGCAGAGTGAGTGCAGAGTGAGTGCAGAGTGAGTGCAGAGTGAAGTGAGAAGTGAGAAGTGAGAAAGACGAGAGCCGGCGCATTTGCGACCGGCTCTCTTTTTTTGGGGATCTGTAGAATATTTTGTGGAAAATGTAAAGAATCTTGTGTAAACGGGTAACCGGTCAGTTTTCAGATCTGGCATCTATCTCCAAATTTCGGGGGGGGGCATTTTGAAAAAAAATGAAGTCACCAATGAGTGACTTTTCATAAACAGGTGACTTCCTCGCTCTTAAGACGTCTCCTTTATGGCGCTATACCATGCTCTTATTTAGTACGTTACAAATTTTTTCAAAATAGACGCTGATAATTTATAACTCACCACATTAAGAATTAGTTACCAAGTGGTGACTTCAAAAAAACGTAAAATGGCTACTAAGTTTTTTTCTCTTGAGCAAATGGCTGCCGTGTACAATCCTGAACAAGATTGGCTGTTTGAAAAACACCTGGAAATACTTAATTCGCACAAGCATCTAATTCTCTCTGCAGAACAGGGCTGGGGAATACAGGAATATGCAAATGAGCTGGGATTTCAACTGACAGAAAAGAATCCGGATATTCATGTTTGCAAAATAGATCTCATGCCAGTACATTCTCTGACCGCTTTTTTGGAACACTTTGCAGCAGCCTTTTCCCTCAGATTTCCGGTTGTAACATCTCGCATGCAGATAGACAGCAGCAGCATTAATACGCTAAAATTACCCGCATTAATCGCTCAAAGAAAAAGAATCAGAGTCGCGGTCTTCCTGGCCAATTCACACTTGTTTAATCGATTTAAGGATCCCGGCACCTTTCTCAGAACATTGAAACTGAAACTAAAGAATCAGAAGAACTGTATCTTTTGCCTCTATGGTAAAAATACCCCAAACTTCAGGGACCTTGTACATTATCCAGGTCCCCTGTCAGGCCTGGGTCAGCTATCGGAACTAAGGCATAACCCGGTGAAACACAGGTCTGCCAGTATTAGAAAGCTATTCCATGATCATGAAAAAAATATAGGATACGCCACTTCAGTTCGTATGTCCTATATGGTGGACAATCATCCTTTCTATCTAAAACTCCTGGCATGGCATGCCTTGATCAGGACACGTCATACCTGTACGACAACCATTGTAGAAAAAGCGCTGAATGATCTTACCCATCATTTTAACCATCGCTTCCACAAGATCACAGAAAGATTGACACTTAAACAATTAAACTTTCTTCAGGCCCTGGTGGAAGGGAATCAAATGTTGTATTCCAAAACTACCAGAAATAAGTATCAATTGGGATCAAGCAGCAACGTTGCCAAGATTATACAAAACCTTGAAAAAAAGGAAATAATATATACAGGGAACATGGAACCAGGTTTCACTGATCCAGTTTTCAGCGAATGGCTTCGAAGCCGCTATTTCGTGAGTGAGTGAAGAGTGAGGGTGGAGTGAAGAGTGATTAGAGAAGAGCCGGCCGCAAATGCGACCGGCTCTCTTTTTTCTGTGTACTTTCTACTGTCTACTTTCCTCTGGTTTTACCATGCAAACCCCAACCCAAGGCTCAGGTAGGACAAAGTGGGTGCATTGCTTGTTTTAAAAGCATTCACATACCTGACCTTGGCAGTCAGATAGGAGAGTCCCACGGGCATGACAATACCCACTTCAGGAGCAAGGGCAAATTGCCAGTAGTTGTCTGAGAAAGACCACATTCCGATGTCTCTGCGCACCTCCTGCCACGTGGTGCCGATACCCAGTGAAAAGAAGGGTTCCACCATATCCAGAGGCTGGTACCAGGAGATTCTTGCCATCAGCGGGATGTTGTTGATGTACCTTACCTGGGTACCATGGATCAGGATATTGTCCCTCTGGTAATCTGAGTCGGACTCCTTTTCAAGAAACACACTCCAGGCGAAGGAGGTTCCAACCGCCAGGTTGTCGTTCAGAAAACGGTCCACATCAAGAGAGACGCCTCTCCAACTCATCTGGTTGGCGAACTCCTTGGTATCTGAGAATGGAAATGCCACATCGTAGGTCATTTTCCAGATCACATCCTGCCCATTCAGCGCCAGGGCGGATACAAATAGTGTAAGTGTTATGATATATTTTTTCATGGCCATCTCTCTTTATTGCTGTAAGTACTCTGATTGCTCGAATAACTGGTTGATCTGCTTTTCCAACCTCTGAATTGTATAGGCTTTATCCTTATAGAGCATGCCGTCCACGAGTCCCAGCCAGATACCATCAACGGTATTTGCCTCGGGATCGTAGGATTCTGAATCGAACATTTCGACCAACAGGGTACCGGTGGAGTATGATGTAACATACCCGGGGTACCAGGGGTAGGAAGGATACCAGGGATATCCGGGATACCAGCCTCCCCAGCCCCAGCCCCAGCCACCGTACCATCCCCAATAGTCATAGTAGCCGCCCCAGTACTGGTAATAGTCGCTGGAAAGAGCTTCCACAAAAATGGTCAGGTCAGCCGGGTTTAGTGAATCTGCATCCGGAACCTCCATGTAGCCGTTCATGGTCATGTTTTCCCTGATCAGGTTCAGGATCAAATCATCGAAATCCCTCGTGAAATTGGGATCATCCTCCCCATCATCAGTAAGATGCATGATGGTGTCAACCACGGTATACGTGGTATATGACGTGAAGTCTGCCTCCTCATCATACATGGTAGCTGCAACATCATATTCATCCACATAATCGATCTTATCAGGGTAGCATCCGGTAAAAAGAGCGATCACGGGAAACATAAGCAGCAAAAGCAATTTTGGTCGTTTCATATTCATCATATCTTTTATCTGAAAAAAAAGTGTATTTCTACTTAACGATTTTCGGTTTATATTGTTCTTACTATTCAAAGTAATAATAAAAAACTTTGGATATATTATCCACCGGAACAAGAAAGTGAAAAACATGAACAAATACATTGGCGCACATGTAAGTGCATCGGGCGGTGTTGAAAATGCACCATTAAATGCAAAGGAGATCGGGGCCACCGCCTTTGCCCTCTTTACAAAGAACCAGCGACAGTGGGTTTCCGGTCCTCTGACCCGGGAGAACATTGAAAACTTCAAGAACAACTGCAGGGAGGCGGGGTATGCTCCACACCAGATCCTCCCGCACGACAGCTACCTGATCAACCTGGGTAACCCCGATCCCGAACCACGTGAGAGATCGATGAATGCTTTTCTGGATGAGATGCAGCGGTGTGAGCAGCTGGGGCTCGACAGGCTCAATTTTCACCCGGGCTCACACCTGAAAAAAATCACAGAAGATGCGTGTATCGGTCTCATTGCCGAATCGGTTAACCGGGTCCTGGAGCAGACTGATGGGGTAACAGCCGTGATTGAGAATACCGCCGGTCAGGGTACAAACCTGGGGTATACCTTTGAACAGATCGCCCAAATTATGGAGCAAGTCCACGACAAATCAAGGATCGGGGTCTGCATCGATACATGCCATGCATTTACATCCGGTTATGACCTGAGAACCAGGGAGGCATTTGAGGATACATTTGGCCGGTTCGGGGAGTTGATCGGGTTTGAATACCTGAAAGGCATGCACCTGAATGATTCAAAAAAGGAGCTCGGTACACGGGTCGACCGCCATGAAAGCCTGGGAAAGGGGTTCCTGGGACTGGATCCCTTCAAATGGATCATGGAGGATGAAAGGTTTAATGGCATCCCCCTGGTTCTCGAAACTCCGGATGATTCTATATGGAGCGATGAAATCAAACTGCTGCAAAGCTTCACTTAATCGTTTTTTAATCCGTATTTCCTTTTGGATTCAGTTCATTAACAGTACCTTTGCAGCCATATTTAAATACGCACCATCGATAGCGCACTTTTAACATTCACGATTCACGATTCACGATTCACGATTCACGATTCACGATTCACGATTCACCAAATCACCAAATCACCAGTCACCAGTTACCAGTTACCAAACACCAAACACCAGTCACCAGTCACCAGTCACAAATTCACCATATTATGCGTCACCAAAGATCTCATGCAAAAATAATAGCCACCATTGGCCCGGTCACCCGTAACCTGGAAACACTTGAGAAGATGATCCACGAGGGTGTGGATGTATGCCGGATCAACTGCTCCCATGACACCCATGCCGAACATACGAAAACCATCAATTATGTCAGGCAGCTCAACAAAAAACTGGGTTCCAATGTGGCCATACTGGCCGACCTGCAGGGCCCCAAGCTTCGGGTAGGTGAAGTGATGAATGACCGGGTGGAACTTGTTGAGGGCCAGGAGTTCTCCTTTGTGACTGTTCAATGCGTGGGCGATGCAGAAAAGGCATACATAAGCTATCCAACATTGCCTGCCGATGTAACTAAAGGTGAAACGATCCTGGTGGATGATGGAAAACTCTCCTTCGAAGTGATTGAATCCAACGGGAAGGACAGCGTGAAGACCCGGGTACTCAACGCAGGGGTTCTGTCAAGCAAAAAAGGGGTAAACCTCCCCAACACCAAAGTGACCCTTCCAAGCCTGACGGAAAAAGATATTGTGGATGCTAAATTTGCACTGGATCAGGAGGTGGACTGGATTGCACTCTCTTTTGTAAGGAGGGAGAAGGACATCAGGGACCTCCGGAAACTGGTTGATGCCCATCAAAGCAGTCCGCTCATCATTGCAAAGATTGAAAAACCCGAGGCACTGGAAGAGATTGACGGGATCATTGACGCAGCCGACGGGATCATGGTGGCCAGGGGCGACCTGGGGGTGGAGGTGGACTTCCATAAGGTACCACTGATCCAGAAAAGTATCATAAAAAAGTGCACTGAGAAATCTAAACCCGTTATCGTAGCCACACAGATGATGGAGAGCATGATTACAAATCCCACCCCCACACGCGCCGAGGCCAACGATGTTGCCAATGCTGTTCTGGACGGGGCCGACACCGTCATGCTTAGCGGGGAGACCTCTGTTGGCAAATACCCGGTCCAGACCATCAGGAACATGCAGAAGATCATTGACTCAACCGAAACCGAAGAGTTCATGTTCTATAAGGAGCACGCCCCCTCTGTCGGGAGTGAGACCTTTCTGCCCGACTCGATCTGTTACAATGCTGTGCGGCTTGCCGAACAGGTCAATGCAGCTGCCATTATCACCCTCACCCACTCGGGTTACACAGCCATTAAGATCAGTTCCCACAGGCCAAAAGCACCCATCTTCACCTTTTCCATGAACAAGAAGCTGATCTCCGAGCTCTCACTGGTCTGGGGCGTAAGGCCTTACTATTTCGCTGAGTGTGATCACATCAATGACTACATCGAATACACCGATGAGTTCCTTGTGGCCTCCAATTACCTGAAGAAGGGGGACCTGGTGGTGCATGTGGGAAGCATCCCTATCCTGGACCGTGGAAAGACCAACATGATGAAGCTTACGCGGGTAACTTAACCTGGTAAGTTGGTGACTGGCAACCTGGCAACTGGCAACCTGGTAAGTTGGCAACCTGGTGACTGGCAACCTGGCAACTGGCAACCTGGTAAGTTGGCAACCTGGTAACTGGCAACCTGGCAACTGGCAACCTGGTGACTTGTGACTAACTACTATACTTTTCCATGGCACCGTCAAACTCATCAAGGAAACTGTCCCATGGAATGGAGCGGCCATGGGCAGGATAGATGGTTTTTCCGTTAAGCTCCCTGATCATTTTCCAGCTTTTCAGCAGTTCCTGAAGATCCTCAGCAAAGGGGGGGAAGTGCTGTTTTCCATCAAGGCCGAAAAAGCTATCCCCGGCAATCAACTCTCCGCTTTGCATCAGCACCACCATGGAGCCTACAGTGTGGCCGGGGGCATGGATCACCTTTCCCGGAAATCCGAATTCCCGCAGGTCATACGCTTTCTCCACCAGAAGATCCGGTGATGCAGGCGGATATTTACCGAGTCTTCGTGCCAGGGTCCTTCCAATACCTACCAGGAGTTTTGCTTTCCACCGCGTCCCGGGAGGCAGGTCGGTAAATCCCTCCTTCAGACGGGTAGCCTCGAGTTGGTGGATCATGATCCGGCAACCGGTGAGCTCCTTCAGCTTTCCGGCTGATCCGGCATGGTCGAAGTGTGCATGGGTGATCACCAGGAGCCTGAGCATCTCCGGCTTCAGTCCCAACCGGTTCATCTCCTTCAGGATCTTCACTTCAGATCCTGCATCACCGCTGTCAATCAGAATGGCCTCTCCCGGTCTGTAGATCAGGTAACACGAGACTTTGATCAGCGAAATCCGGTGGAGTGTAAAATCGGAATTGTTCATCATGGTACGTTATATTATTAAGTGCCCGTTTAAAAAGTTGTTACATTTTCAGGAGTCTTGTCTAGACAGTTCGCTGATAAGGGTTATTCACTTTCTCAATAATTATTAAACAGGTGTTCGTGAGCTCCCTGCGGTCTGCTGCGAAGGCTGAATATCATGAGTAAATGACTGATTTGTAAGTTGAGCGTAACGCAGTCAGCGGACTTTATGGACAGACTCTATTTTACCGGAAAATCCATAAGCTTCTCCCCCTCCAGGTATGCCTCAAGCCTGTCATTTACGGCAACCGGACCCACTCCGGCAGGCGTCCCAGTAAAGATCAAATCGCCGGTCTTCAATGTCATGAAACGGGAAACATAGGCAATGATCTGCTCAAAAGAGAAGATCATATGGGCAGTGGTCCCATCCTGGACCGTCTTTCCGTTGAGATCGAGCCGGAAGGAGAGGTCATGAATCTCTTTAAACTTTGACAGAGGGAAGAATTTACTGACAGGGGCCGAGTAATCAAATCCCTTGGCTATTTCCCACGGCAGGCCCTTTTTCTTCATCTCGTCCTGCAGGTCCCTGGCGGTGAAATCGACTCCCAGTGCAATCTCGTTGAAATAGCGGTCTGCAAACCGCTCTTCAATGCTCCTCCCCAGCCTGTTAATCCGGATCACCACCTCCAGTTCATGATGCACATTACTGGAAAAATCGGGATAGAAAAAGGGGCGGTTGGAAATCACGAGTGCCGAATCGGGCTTCAGAAAGAAAACCGGTTTTTCGGGAACCACATTGTTGAGCTCTTTTGCATGGTCAACATAGTTCCGTCCAATGCAAATGATCTTCATTGCTCTATTTCTTAACCGATTTCAGTTTGATGCTGGTAAGCACCTTCTTTGTATAGAGGGGGAAATCACCATTGATCATCCAGCCATAGTAACCCGGATCCCGTTCCAGCACCTCGGCTACCGGTTTCCCTTTATGCTTTCCGAAATTGAACACCTCGACATCGTCGTCGTTATAGATGATTCTTCCTGCAAAATCGACATTCCGGTTATGTGCCGAAAAATCGGCCAGTTTCCCGATGTCATTCTCCAGGTTGGAGTACCGGTCAAGCTGGGCCTTCAGCACCTCATATGTGGCCATGGTGTCGGCTTCAGCGGAGTGGGCATCCACCAGCTCCTTCCCAAGGAAGAATTTAGAGGCGGCGGCCAGGGTCCTGGGTTCCATCTTCATAAAGATCACCTGGACATCCACAAACTTTCTTCTCTTCAGATCAATTTCCACACCGGCCCTCAGGAACTCTTCGGCCAGTAAAGGGATGTCAAATCTAACAGAGTTGTAGCCTCCCAGGTCACAGCCTTCAAAATCTTTGGCAAGGCTCCTGGCCACCTCATTAAAGGTGGGGGCATCTTTTACATCCTCATCCCTGATCCCGTGAATCGCCGCTGCCCCCTCCGGAATGGACATTTCAGGATTTACACGCAGGGTTTTTATGGTCTCCTGTCCGTTCAGGTCCACCCTCAGGTAGGAGATCTCCACGATCCGGTCAGCAGCAATGTTGATGCCGGTGGTCTCGAGATCGAAAAAGATAATGGGGTTCTTCAGATTCAGCTTCATCCCTAGGCATTAATCATCATGGGCATCAGCAACATGAGTGTATCTTCGTTTTCGTTCTCCGTTACGCTGGGAAGCAAGATCCCGGCACGCGTCGGATCACTCATTTCAAGGATCACGTCGTTTGATGCAATGTTGGAAAGTATCTCGATCAGGAAGGTAGACTTAAACCCGATTTCCATCTCTTCGCCCTCATACTGGCAGCTGAGCCGCTCATTGGCCGAAATGGAAAAATCAATATCCTGGGCAGAGATGTTAAGCTGGTTCCCGGTCAATGAGAGCTTCACAAGGCTGCTTGCCTGGTTTGCGAATACTGAGACCCTTTTAAGGGTGTTGTAAAAGGCCAGCCTGTCGATACTCATCTTGTAGGGATTGTCGGTGGGTATCACAGAGTTATAGCTGGGATAGTTGCCCTCCACAAGCCTGCATACCAGTTTATAGTTGGTCAGGGTAAATGAAGCATTCTTGTCATCAAACTCAAGCTTCACCGGGTTCTCCTCCCTGGGCAGGATATTCTTCAGCAACGAGGCCGGCTTTTTGGGTAGGATAAAACTGGATGCCCCATCTGCCGAAGCATCGGTCCTTTTGTACCTCACCAGCTTATGGGCATCTGATGCCACAAAGGTGATGTCATCGGGAGAGAGCTCCAGAAAGATCCCGTTCATTACCGGGCGCAGTTCATCATCGGCTGTAGCAAAAAGCGATTTACTGATCCCGGTAAGAAGCACCTCCTGCTCAAGATCCACCTGTTGCCTCTGGTCATCCTTAATAACCGGCATCTGTGGAAACTCAACACCATTCTGTCCCATAACCGAGAACTTACCATTCTCGCTCTGGATCACGATTGACATGGTCTCGGTATTGATCTCGAAGGTAAGTGGGATATCTGGAAACTCCTTCAGTGTATCGGTCAGGATCCGTGCAGGGACTGCGATCACACCCGAACCATCGGTATTCTCCAGCTGGATCTGCGTAATCAGGGTTGACTCAAGGTCGGATGCAGTAACCTCCAGCACTCCGTCTTCAAGGGAGAAGAGAAAATTATCCAAGATTGGCAGTGTATTCTTTGAACTGATCACACGACTGATGGCCTGCAGATGGTCCAACAGTTCCATACTGGATACAACAAATTTCATA
>JBDLIQ010000139.1:0-9101 GCA_039714775.1 Bacteroidota bacterium | reverse complement strand
AGAAACAGCGTCTTTACCTCCTGTTTCAGGAAGTCGATGGCGACCTGGGTGGGTGGGCTGTTTAATTCGGTGAGGTGCTCCAGGAGCAGTTTGCCCAGGGTGGTGCCCTTGGCATCGGGTTTCACCTCTTTTGCTGTATCGTTGACCAGGTTGATCACCTGGTTCTTTGCGGTTTTCATCTTCTCCCACGCTTCGGTGCTCAGGTAGGTCTGCTGGGCAATGTTGTGGTCAAATTCGGAGGTGATGTTGCTGAGCAGCTCCTGATGCAGCTGTCTTGCTGTGTAGTCGTTGCGACTGATCCGCATGATCATCGATTCGGGTGAGATGCGCTCCAGCAACAGGATGCTGCGCTCGTATGCCTGCAACCGCACCGGGAGGATATCGTCGGAGATGTGCATGTTGAATTCGTTTTTCCGCCTCTTATCCTCGTTGCGGGACCAGCTCCTGAGCATCACCCAGACGGTAAGAAAAACGATCAGTGCAGGGACTGTGTACTTAAGGATTTCAAGTAAAACCTCCATGTTGATTTTTTTTTGATACTTGCTATGCACAATATTAGTGTAAATTATTACGAAAAGCGTATTTTTAACCTCTGAAATGTAATTGTCTACTATCTAAAAAAAAATTACCTATGGATCAACTTTCAGCAAGAATCAATTCGCTTTCTCCATCCGCCACAATCGCCATGAATCAGAAGGGCCGTGAACTGAAGGATAAAGGGGTCGACGTAATCAACCTCAGTGTGGGGGAACCCGACTTTATGACACCCGAACACATTCGGGAAGCAGCCAAAAAGGCCATTGACGGTCCCTGGCATCATTATGCCCCCGTGGCAGGTTATCCTGATCTGCTGAAAGCCATCGTGGATAAGTTCAAACGTGAAAACAACCTGGATTATAAGCCCTCCAACATCATGGTGAGTGTGGGTGCCAAGCACTCTCTGGCCAACGTGATGATGAGCCTGATCGACAAAGGTGAAGAGGTAATTGTTCCGGCTCCCTACTGGGTTAGCTATGCCGAGCAGGTGAAGCTTGCTGAAGGGGTGAATGTAATTGTCGATACCACCGTTGAGGATGAGTTTAAAATGTCGGCCCAGCAGCTTGAGGATGCCATCACACCCAAGACCAAGGCACTGTTGCTCTGCTCGCCTTCAAACCCTACCGGCAGTGTTTATACCAGGGAGGAGCTGAAGGAGTTGGCCGATGTGCTTGCAAAGCACCCGGGCATCTATGTGATTGCCGATGAGATTTACGAGCATATCAATTTTGTGGGCGGACATGAGTCCATCGCCCAGTTTGAAGAGATTAAGGAGCGTTGTGTGATCATCAACGGGGTCTCCAAGGGATATGCCATGACAGGATGGAGAATTGGTTACATGGCCGGACCCGAATGGTTGGTGAAGGCGTGTGGAAAACTGCAGGGTCAGATGACCTCAGGGGCCACATCCATTGCGATGCGTGCTGCCCTGGAAGCTTTAACAGGAGACCAGTCCTGTGTGACCGATATGCGGGATGCATTCCTGCGCAGGCGTGACCTGATCCTGGGCCATGTCAACGAAATCGAGGGTGTAAAGTGTACCACTCCTGGCGGGGCCTTTTACGTATTTCCCGATCTCAGCACCTACATTGGTAAATCTGTGGATGGCCGCAAGATTGAGACCGACATGGACCTCTGCATCTACCTCCTGGAGGTGGGCCACATTGCTACCGTTCCCGGATCAGCTTTCGGAGCGGATGGCTGTGTAAGGATCTCCTACGCCAACTCGGATGAGAACCTGGAGAAGGCAATGCAGCGGCTGAAGGATGCCCTGGCAGCGTTACAATAGAATCTCAGAGACCTTTTGTTCGTCTCGGAACCGAGCCTGTGAGTTCGGCGAAGCCAACCTTAAAACAGGCCCGCTTAGGTTCCTCACAAAAGTCTCTTCGATCCCTATAGAAGACGGTGAAAAAAGAAGAGAGAGACCGCTTCGGGAGACCGGGGCGGTTTTTTTTAAGTCCCGATTACCATGGTGTGGTCTGGTTTTTTAATACCCTCTTCCAGCTTGGCTTTGTGGCAGACCAGCATTAGGGTTACTCAATCACCACCTTTACCACTGTTGATTTATTACAAGTAATCGTGTAAAAACATAATTAAAATATGAATATACAGGGATAAATGCCTATATTTGAAGCTCAATCATGATGATGATGATCAGAAGGAGCATTCAAGACAGCGTGGTAAGTAGCATGGCAAAAAATCCTGTAACAGCTATTCTTGGGCCAAGACAAGCGGGAAAAACTACCTTATCTAAAGAGATCATTTCTGCTATTCCTGATTCTATGTATCTGGATCTGGAAAAACCATCCGATCGGGAGATGCTTACTGATCCTGAGCAGTTTTTCAGGGTATATAACAGGCGAACTATATGCCTGGATGAAATACAATTGATGCCGGATATTTTCTCGGTGATGAGGAGCATTATTGACGATGATGAATATAAAAACAGTTTTTTAATCACGGGTTCTGCATCGCCTGAGTTATTAAGGCAAAGTGCAGAAACACTTGCGGGCAGGATTGCTTTCTATGAATTAACACCTGTAAGTCTGAACGAGTTGGGTGCCGCGTTTTCACTGGAAGCCTACTCCTTGCGGGGTGGTTTTCCACTCAGCCTGTTGTCTGAAAGCGATGCAGAGAGTTACAGTTGGAGGGAGAATTTTGTACTCACATTCCTGGAGAGGGATTTAAGGCGATTTGGATTGAATATCCCCCCGGAAACCCTCAGGCGTTTGTGGAAAATGATCGCTCACATAAATGGCCAGGTCCTGAATTATTCTCAGCTTTCAACGGCTCTGGGGCATAGTGATATGACTGTCAGAAAGTACATCAGTATTCTGGAGGGTACATATATGCTCAGGATATTACAACCATTTCATATGAATATAAAGAAGCGGCTGATTAAAAGTCCGAAGCTCTATATTAGAGATGCAGGCATTGCCAATGCACTGTTGAATATCAGGGTGTTTGAAGAGCTGTTTTCGCATCCGGTGTATGGAAGTATTTGGGAATCTATATGTTTGGAGAGTATCATTCAGAAATTTGATGAATGGGAACCTTATTATTACCGTACATCGGGTGGCAATGAACTGGATCTGGTATTGACCAGGGCCAACAGTAGGATCGTTGTAGAGTTAAAAGCATCAACCACACCTGGAGTAGGCAGAGGTTTTTGGCAGGCACTGGAGGATATCAATGCTGAAAGAGCGTATATTATTGCTCCGGTAAAACGTGCGTATCCTTATAAGAACAATGTATGGGTATTGCCATTGGCTGATTTCCTGAAAATGGAAAAACCGGATGAGCAGATGCCGTATATTGGCTAACACCACGGCAGCTTCAGAATAGATATTGCTATTCTATACAGTCATATTCTTGTCAGTTCGCTGCAGTTTGGCTTTGTGGCACACCAGCACCTGGGTTTTGTCCCCATGCCAGTTGTGAAACCCGTTGCCCTGGCAATCCTTGTAGTCCTTACAATCGGCGCATGTGCCAGTCCGGGTCCAGCTCCGGTCCCTGAACGGGCCAAATTTTGATTGCCACACTTCGAAGAAGTTATCCCTGTAGATGTTGCCCTGGGCAAAGGAGCGGTCGATATTGGGGCATGCCGAGATGGAGCCGTCAATAAGAACCGATCCAATGTTGATGCCGGCCCTGCAGAAGAAGGGGGTGTCCCGGACCTTTGATTCATATTCGCCCACATACCCTTCGCAGCTGAACTTCACATCCATGCCGGCTTTTGTTCTGCATTCAGTAATAAAATCGAGCATCTCTTTAAACTGGGAATCTGACAGGAACAGTTCGGGATGGTTCACCGCCCTGCCGATGGGAACAATGGTAAAGAGCCTCCACGCCTTCACTCCTTTTGAGGTCAGGTAGTCGTAAATTCCGGGAAGCTCTCCGATGTTTTTCCGGTTGATACAGGTCACTACATCGAAGTTGACTCTTGAGGAGGAGGCTGCCAGTCCGATGGCCCGGTCCACCCGCGAGAAGCTGCCTTGGGTATCTCTTAGCCAATCATGCGACTCCTGCAGTCCGTCCAGGCTGATGGTGAGGGCTCCCATTCCGGCGTTGAGCAGCGAATTGTGTCTCTCCGGGTTGTAGTGGTGCCCGTTGCTGACCATTCCCCAACGCATGCCCCGTTTCCGGATCTCCATACCACAGGTCTCCAGGTCTTTCCGAAGCAGCGGTTCACCTCCGGTAATGATCACACCAAAGTTTTTTACCGGATCTTTGATGGTGTCCAGGGCCGATAAAAAATCTTCCATGGGCATGTCGGGATGGGAGTCATCCATGGAGCAATCGCTCCCGCAGTGAAGACAGTTGAGGTTGCACCGGGTGGTACACTCCCAGAAGAGGTAGCTCAGTTCATGAAGGCGGGTTTCAGCCTTTTTGAATTTTCGAAAGAGCAGCCTTTTGATGGTGGCAGTCATCTACCTCTCTTCCAGCTCTATATTCAAAACCAGGCGGTCAATGTCATCCCCGTGGACCAGATCGGTGATCAGGGTATCCGTGTCATGATAGAACCCGTTATCCAGAGAATCCAAATCTCTGAAATGCATGGTCATCTGATCCATTGTGGGCGCATAAAAAGAGTAGGCTCCCTGCTCATTGGTATATTGAGCTGCTACACTGTTCATGCTTACCCTGATGCCCTCTATGGGAATTCCGGAGCTCTTTGAGGTCACCGTGCCCTCGAATAGCAGGTCTTCGCCAAAGGGCTGATCCGTACCATAACATGCCTGGAAGACAAAGAGGGCGGTTGTGAAACTCATTCCTCTGATGATGTCTCTGATCCAGTTTCGTCTCTTCATGATCCTGATTCAAATTAGGTTTTCAAAATAGGCGCTGTTGCTTTTTATAAGATGTTGAACAGCGGTTATTGGTTGCGTACCGAAAGAGCTGGTTGCTTGGGGTTTATTCAAAAATAGGGGTTCTATCCGAATTCTGTTAAATTTGTATGTTAATTTTTAAACAGGAGAGATGAAGTTTGAAAGAGGGCGGGCCAGGCGTTCAAGCAGTGTTGTAAAGGGTTCCATGCTCCTGGTATTCGCAGGAATGGTGGTGATGGTGGTTGTGGTCTATAAGTTTTACGGCCGGATCTATGAGCCCAATGTCTCTATGGATACAGAGCAGGTGCTCTTTTATGTACCCACAGGATCCGGTTTTGATTATGTGATCGATGCACTTGAAAGCAAGGGGATTATCGAGAGCCGGAGTTCGTTCCGGTGGGTCTCCGTAAAGAAGACATATGATAAAAATGTGAAACCCGGCCGGTACAAGATATCAAACGGGATCAGCAACAACGAGCTGGTGAACATGTTGCGGCTGGGCAGGCAGGATCCGGTGATGGTGGTGTTTAACAATGTGCGGACCCTGGATCATATGGCCGGGAAGGTGTCGAACTATTTTGAACAGGATTCTGCATCTTTTGCCGCCTACCTTTCAGGAAACGATCTGCTTTCGAAGTATGGATTCGAAAAAGCCACTTTCACCTCCATGTTTGTTCCCAATACCTATGAATTCTTCTGGAACACTACACCGGAAGAGTTTACAGAAAGAATGAACAGGGAATACGCAAAATTCTGGGAGGGGGAGCGCGACAGAAAGGCCAAAAAGCTTGATATGACCCGGGAAGAGGTTGTCACCCTGGCCTCCATTGTGGATGAAGAGACCCTATATAATGATGAGAACCGCAGGGTGGCGGGGGTCTATATGAACAGGCTAAAACAGGGAATTCCGCTGCAGGCCGATCCCACCCTCAAATTTGCCCTGGGTGATTTCACTGTACAGCGTATCCTGAATGAGGACAGGAAGATCGACTCACCGTACAATACATACAAATACAGGGGATTGCCTCCGGGGCCCATCTCCATTCCATCGGTATCGGCCATTGACGGGGTGCTGAATTATGAGAAGCACAAATACCTCTACTTCTGTGCAAATTCCGATTTTAGCGGGCACCATGCTTTTGCACGTACCCTCTCACAGCATAATAAAAATGCGAAGGCCTACCAGAATGCCCTGAACAAGCGCCGCATCTATCGCTAACACACTCGCTAACCAGGTGACCGGGCAACCCGGTGCTACCCAACCACCCTCACCTCCCGCTCCAGGGTGATGCCAAATTTGCTATCCACATCTTCCATGATCTTTTCTGAGAAATCAAAGATCTCCTGACCGGTGGCTCCACCGTAGTTGACAATTACCAGGGGCTGGGAGGGCCATGTTCCAACGTTGCCGGACCTTTTGCCTTTCCATCCCGCTTTCTCAATCAGCCAGGCTGCCGGGATCTTCACCTGATTGCCAGGTTGAGGATAGTTTGGGATCTCCTGGTGTTCCACGCGGATACACTTAAAGATGGTGCTGTCCACCAGCGGATTTTTAAAGAAACTTCCGGCATTTCCATAGGCCTCCGGATCGGGCAGCTTCCTGTTTCTGACCGAGATCACCACCTCCCGCAGGTCGGCAGGGGTGGAACCACCCGCCTCTTTGAATGCTGTTTCAATGTTTCCGTATCCCAGCTTCAGAACCGCCTCTTTGCTGAGGGAGAAAGCCACATGGGTGATGATGAATCTTCCGGGCTCTTCTGATTTAAAAATACTATCCCTGTAGCCAAACCGGCATGCTTCATTGTCCAGCCTGACAGGCTGTTTCTGCTGCATGTCCCAGGCCTCCAGCCAGGCCATGTGGTCCCTAAACTCTGAACCGTAAGCGCCGATGTTCTGGACCGGGGCCGATCCCACCGAACCAGGGATGAGTGAAAGGTTTTCCAGTCCGTACCACCCTTTTTCTATGGCATACTCCACCCACCTGTCCCAGTTCTCTGCGGCACCCACACGCACCACCACCCGGGACCCGTCATCCTCCAGCAGTTCGATCCCTCTCATGGAGGGCCTCAGGACCATCCCGTCGAAGTCTCTTCTGAAAAGGATGTTGCTCCCTTCCCCGATCACCAGGAGGGGGCTTTCACGGGGATCAAACCCATTTGCGATGGCAGCAAGCTCTTCAACACTCCCGGGCGAGGCAAAGTTGGCCGCCCGAACATCTATTCCGAAAGTGTTGCTGGTTGCCAGAGGGTAATTTTGTTGCACAGGCTAAATATAGCAATGATTCGTTCTAATGTTTTATCTTTGGCTGCAAACATGGAGGAGTTTTTTGAAAAGAGCCTACATATCGGTTATCAATGACCTGGTTACAGACCAGCGGGTCCACAAAGTGGCTAACCTGCTTCACGACAATGGAGTGGAGGTGACCTGTATCGGACGCCGCTATAAAAAGAGCCCTTCACTGGATCATGTGAAATTCAGGGTGCACCGCTTCCGGATGCTATTCAACAAAGGGCCCTTCTTCTATGCCTGTTTTAATACGAGGCTCTTTTTTAAGCTCCTGTTTGTTCCACGTCCGGCCCTCTTGATCGCCAACGACCTGGATACCCTGGCTGCCAGTTACCTGGCTGCACGGATCAGGGGTGTAAAACTGATCTACGACAGCCATGAGTTTTTTACCCAGGTTCCTGAGCTTATTAACCGGAAAAGGATACAGTCGATCTGGAAATGGACCGAGCACCGCATTCTGCCGCATCTTGAACATGCAGTAACAGTGAGCTATTCCATTGCTGAGATCTACCGAAGGCTTCACGGCACCCGTTTCAGGGTCGTCCGCAATATGTCTGTCAGAAGAACCCCGCCCGAAAACAGAGAGGTTAAAAAGAGTGGTGAGAAGCAGGTGATTATCTACCAGGGGGCCCTGAATGTGGGCAGGGGTCTCGAACTGATGATCGACACCATGAAATTTATTGACAATGCTGTACTGGTCATTGCTGGTACGGGTGATGTTGAGAAAGAGCTGCACCAAAGGGTCCTGGATGCCGGGCTTTCCGACAGAGTGATATTCAAGGGCCGGATGGCACCCGAAGACCTTTATCCCCTTACGTGGAGTGCCGATATCGGTGTATCGCTGGAGGAGGATCTCGGGCTGAACTACCGCTATGCCCTGCCCAATAAATTGTTTGATTATGTACAGTGCCGGGTTCCGGTACTCTGTTCCAATCTGCCCGAAATGGCAAAAGTTGTGGAGACCTACGGGATTGGTGTTGTGGTTCGCAACAGGGAGCCGGAACGGCTGGCGAAAACCATCAGGTTCATGCTCGCCGAGCGGGCAGAGGGTGCCTGGATGGAGGCCCTGGAGATTGCTGCAGGCAAGCTGTGCTGGGAGAATGAATCGAAGGAGTATCTGGCGCTTTTAACAGATTGTGGAATTGTAACTTAAAAAGAGAATGATAAGATTTGGATTTGTAATGATGATGATGGTGGCCTTTGCCGGACCCGCTTTTTCGCAGGTAGAGTTTATCGAGGTGGTCACACAGGAGGAGTATGAGGCAGCGCAGAAGAGGGCCGATGACGGGATGCAAATGCTCTTCGTGGATGTCTATGCCACCTGGTGCGGACCCTGTAAGATGATGGACCGCGATGTCTATACCGATCCTGCAGTGGCTGAATACATGAATAAGAATTTCGTAAATGTGCGTATGGACGGGGAGACCGACTATGGGAGGAGGTATGCGGCAGAACAGCAGCTCCAGGGATACCCCAGCATGTTTATATTCAGTGACGAGGGTGACAAGGTAAGCACCATTGTCGGATTCAATCCGGCCGAACAGCTCCTGGCTACATTAGAAGGTGTGGTGGAAGGTTATGCGGAGGTGAAGAGATACCGCAAGCAGTACCTGGATGAAACCATCACCCTGGAGGCCTTTGCCGATTACATTGCCGTGGTCAGGAAGATGGGCAATGAGGAGCAGGCGGAGGAGCTGGCAGGAGAGTACATAAAAAAGCAACTGAGTGAAGATCTGAGCGACAACGATATCCGTGTGGTGGCCTATTATACAGACCTGGAGGATTCCTGGTGGCCCCTGTTCACTACCGAAACTGACCGGATTAAGCGGGTTCTTGAAGCGGACTATCTGCCCGCCCTGGAGAGGATCTACAGCAACTCTTTGATGAAAGCGGTGGAGCAGGAGAATGTGGAGCTGATCAGCAGGATGGCCAATGAGCTTTCACCCCTTG
>JBDLIQ010000138.1:0-9102 GCA_039714775.1 Bacteroidota bacterium | reverse complement strand
CATCGATTGGATCATAAGTTGCAAAATTAATAAAAAGTATTAGTTGGCCATTGGAAGGGTAAAGGCAAAAGTGGTGCCGTGGCCCGGAGTGCTCTGAACGGAGATGACACCGCCGTTCTTCTCCACAAACTCTCTGCAGATGATAAGCCCCAGGCCGGTGCCCTTCTCCCCGGATGTCCCGGTTGATTTGAATTTCTGATCGATTCTGAAGAGCCTCTCCAGGTTCTCCCGGGCGATCCCGATTCCCTGGTCAACAACGCTCACTTCAATCTCATTCGCCTTCTCCTCTACGCGTACCTCAACCCTCTTATCCCGGTCGGTGAACTTTACTGCATTGGTCATGAGGTTGCGGATCACACTGTTGATCATGTCACGATCCCCATAGGCATAGAGGTCGTCCTGGTCGGGCGACAACAGAAGGATCCCTTTCTTCTCGGCAGGAAGCTTGTGCAGGTTGACATTCTCCTGGATCAGGCTTGAGATGTTAAACCTGACCGGGTCATGCTTGATCTTTCCACGCTGTGATCTTGACCAGGTGAGCAGGTTCTCCAGCAGATCGAGCAGGTGTTTCACAGACTGGTTCATCTTTCTGAACCCGGCACGGTGGTCCTCCTGTTCAGTCTCGTCGAAGCTTTCAACCATGATTTCACTGATAGAGAGCAGGCTGGAGAATGGGTTTTTCAGGTCGTGGGAGATAATGGAAAAGAATTTGTCCTTGGTGGCATTGAGCTCCATAAGGTTTCTTTCCGATTCCCGAAGCGCCTCATTGGCCCGGCTGATTTGCTGGTTCTGGTCTTTCAACAACCGGTTGGTACGCGATTTCAGAAGGTAGATGTAGATCATTATCGCGATGATCGATATCACCAGGATCTCCAGCATGATAAACCACCACGATTTCCAGTAGGGGGGAGTGATCAGGATATCGAGCTGCATGGGTGGATCGCTCTGGTAGCCATCGTCGTTTTTGGCCACCACTTTGAGCCTGTAGCTGCCTGCTTTCATATTGGCATAGGAGACATAATTCCGTGAACCTGCATGGTTCCACTCCGTCTCCAGGTTCTCCATGATGTAGGAGTAGCTGAGCTTTCCGGACTGAAGGGTATTCAGCGCAGAAAATTCAATGGAGAAGAACCGGTGATTGTAGTCAAGAACGATCTCCTCCATGTAGGTGACATTTTCGCTGGAATAGTATTCCCCCTCAAACTCAATGATGCCAGCCGGTTGTTCACTGAACTGCTCTTCCAGGTCCACTCCTGCAGTTCGCACCTCCCTCCCCAGGACCTCCAGCTTGGTTAGGGTAACCTGGGCCACATTCTGTTCAGGACGGATGTGTGAAGGGTCAATCACATTCAGTCCGTATACACCCCCGAAATATAGTTCTCCGTTCCTGCCCCGGTGGAATGCCCCTCCGTTAAACTCATTGCTCTGGAGTCCGTCGTTCATATCAAAATTCTTCACCCCGAAGGACTCGGTGTCAAACCGGCTAATGCCAAGGTTGGTGCTTAGCCAGATCTGCTTCTCATCATCGGGCAGGATCCCGTAAATCACTTCGTTGGCCAGCCCTTCCCCCACACCAAACCGGCGGAAGGAGCCGGTGGCCGGGTAGAACATATTCAGCCCGCTGTTGGTCCCGATCCAGAGCCTCCCCTTTTCATCCTCATGAATTGAGAAAACAATATTATCTGAAATGGTGGTGGGATCATCGGGATCATGGGCAAATTGCGTAAATGTACCCTCTGATGTGTTCATTTTGCACAGTCCGCCCCCATATGTTCCGATCCACAGGAGATCCTCTTCATCCAGGTGGAGGGCAGAGTAGATGAAGTTTTGAGCAAGGGATTCCGGGTTATTCTCATCGGACACAAACCGTTTGAACTTCCCGCTGCCGGGGTCGAGCAGGTTTAGTCCATTGCGGGTTCCTACCCAGATCCTGCCATGCCGGTCCTCGTAAATGGCCCTGACCGAGTTATCCGAAATGGACTCAGGATTACCGGGGTCATGTTTGAAGTGCCTGAATGACCGGTCTCCCGGCAGGAAAAGGTTCAGACCACCTCCATCGGTTCCCACCCAGATACGCTCCTTGCTGTCCTGGTATACTTTGCGGACAGAAGGATTGGAGAGTGAGGCGGGTTTGGAAGGGTCGTGGTTATAATGGGTGAAGGTACCCCGGCGCTGATCATAACAGCTGATCCCCTGTGCGTTGGTGCCCACCCAAAGGGTGCTGTCGGAAGCCTGACAGATGGTCCAGACAAACGAACTGGCCAGGCTGTTGCCATTGAACGGATTGTGCTTAAAGAGTGTAAACTGGTTGGCCCGGGGGTCCAGGATGCTGATCCCGGCTCCAAAGGTGCCAAACCAGATGGCCCCCGAACGGTCCTCGAAGATACAGTTGACAGCGTTTTCTGAAATGCTGGTGGGATCGGCCGCATTGTGGGTATGGCGTTTGTAGGTGAGGGAAACAGGATCAATTTTATATACACCCTCCCCGAAAGAGCCATACCAGATATATCCCTCCCTGTCCTCAATCAAGGGTTCCGTCGGGTTCAGGGCCAGTGAATGGGTCGTACCTCCACCCTCCAGCACCCTGACCAGTCCGGTGCCATCGTTCCTGTAGCAGTAAAGGCACTCAGAGGTCTGGATCCATACCTGCTCCTGCCGGTCCACATACAGGCTTCTGATGGGTTGGCCGATCCCCTCCCCGGTTGCAGAGATGAGCAGGTGGTTGGACTCACCCGAGAGGTCAAGTTTCACCACTCCCTGGCTGCTACCCAGCCAGAGGGCATTGTTGCCCATTGACATGCAGTGTATGGTGGCCTTCCGGTCGATAATCCCGCCGGCCGTTTCATTGAAAAAGAGCCCCGACTTCCGGTCATTACTGAACAGTCCACGGTGGGTTCCGATCCATAAATTCCCTGATGGATCCAGAACAAAACTGCTGATCCTGGAGGTGAGGCCCTCCAGGTTCTCCTCTTCCGGCACGATCCGCTCGGCTTCCCCTGTAAAACGGTCAATGCGGTTCAATCCTCCGAATGTGCCAACCCACACATCATTATTCAGGTCAGAGGTGATACAGGAGACCGAATCATTGCTAAGGGAGGTAGGCGACTGAGGATCGTGTTTCAGGGTGGTAAAAATGCCCCTGCGTGGATTGTACATGGTGAGCCCGCCACGGGAGCCCAGCCAGATCATTCCCGATTTATCTTCGTAGACAATTTCGATCCATTTGTTGGCAAGGATGTAGTGCTGATCGGTTGTGGCACCAAATACGGTAACGGATTGACCGTCATATTTATTCAGTCCGTCCTCGGTGCCGAACCACATGAATCCCTTCGAATCCTGGTAGATGTTGTATACCGAACTCAGCGAAAGTCCGTCGTTAATGGTGATCCGCTTAAAACGGGCATAATCTTCCTGTCCGTTGAGTAACGGGATGGCAAACAGGGACAGTATGAAAAGACAAGAAACCCTTCGGATCATGATCGTATATAAATCAATCCAAGTTAGCCAATCATTGAGTTTGAATCAATTGTAAGACGTTAAATTATGTTATTTGTTACAACAGTTCTTTTACTGTATGATGCGTTCAGGCGATCTTTACCCTATGTGAGGAGATACAATTAGTGCCTGCACGAACCGAGCTTGCGAGCTCAACGAAGTTAAAACTAATTAACGTGTAACCGTTGCCGGTTCCACTTTGGCCTTAACCACCGATTTGGTTTTCCACCTCCCGGTCCGGTAATAGATGAATGAAAGAATCAATCCGAACCCCCATCCGGCCGGGATGGACCACCAGATTCCGGTCGAGCCAAGGCCCGCACCTTTGATGGAGAGACCAAAAACATTGATGCTCTCCTGGCTAAGGAAAACAGCGGCCGGTATCCTGATAACCCAGAGCGAAAAGAGGGTGATGAACATGGGGATGATGGTATCCCCTGCACCCCGCATCACCCCATTGTAGACAAACATGCCGGTGAATAGCAGGTAGAAGGAGGTGACAATGGTGAGGTATTCACCCCCGATCCCGATTACCGCCTCGTCGGTTGTAAAGAGTCGCATCAGGGGAAACTTGAAGGTGAGGACCAGCAGGGTAATTACAATGGCCACGGCAGAGCCCATCAGCAGGGTCCTTTGGAGACCCCTTTTCACCCTTTCGATTTTACCTGCCCCGATGTTTTGTCCCACGAAAGTAGAGAGGGCTGTGGAGAAGACCATGGAGGGGATGATGGCCAGGCTGTCGAGCCGGCCCGCAGCCGTATATGCTGCCACTACATTGGTTCCAAATCCATTGACAATCCTCATAAGGGCCAGCATGCCAACGGCCACAAAAGTTTGCTGCAACCCTGTGGGCAGTCCGATCCGGAGGCTCTGCTTGAAGATCTCCCAATCGAAAGCAAATTCACGGATGTTGAATTTGATCAGTTCATGGTTCCTGTTGAGGTAGAAGACAGCCACGATAAAGGCGGTTCCCTGGGCGATGATCGTAGCCAGTGCGGCACCTTCAATCCCCCATCCCAGTCTGACGATAAAGAGCAGGTCGAGTCCGATGTTAATCACCGTGGCAAGCACCAGAAAATAGAGTGGAGTGATGGAATCGCCCAGTCCCCGCAGAATGGCTGCCACACTGTTGTACCCAAAGAATACCACCAGTCCCGATACATAAATAGTAAAATAGGCGTTGGCACTCTCCATCAGCTCTTCGGGGAGCCTGATCAGTCTGAATATCTCCTCCGAAAAGGAGACCCCCACCACGGTCATGATCACTGCCGAGATTCCCATCACAATAAAAATGGTATCGATGGCCCGTTTTACTTTCGGGAAATTTTTAGCTCCGAAAAACTGCGAAATCACGATGGTCCCCCCCGTGGCGATCCCGATGATCAGTGCAATAAGCGTGAAGAGGATAGGAAAGGATGCACCCACCGAAGCCAGGGCCTCCTTGCCAAGGAATCGTCCCACGATAATCTGATCCACAAAAGTGTAGAGCTGCTGGAACATGTGTCCGAGCAACATGGGGGCGGCAAACCTGAATATGTTCCTGCCTACACTTCCCTGGGTTAAATCTTTCATAAAATCCGGATCAGCCGCCTAAGATCGGTAAAATATTTCCTGATTTATTCAGATCAGGAAAAGAAAACGAACTTTCTTACCCGATCTAATTCACTGTTTCCAGTTCCACTGTGAAATGGCGCATGATGGGTGCTTCGTACCGGATCCTGTAGCCCGAAGTGATCTCCTCCCTGCGCTGATACACATTATGAAGTGCAGCAGCCACGTAATCCATGTGGTTGCGGGTATAGACCCTGCGGGGGATGGTGAGCCGTACCATCTCCAGTTTGGGGTAGCGGTTCTCGCGGGTCTCCGGATCACGGTCAGCCAGCAGGGTCCCTATCTCAACGGCCCGCACCCCCGATTCGAGGTAGAGCTCAAGGGCCAGGGTCTGGGCAATGTACTGCTCCCTCGGCACATGGGGGAGGAAGCGGGTTGCATCGATAAAGATGGCGTGGCCGCCGAAGGGTTCCTGAACCGGGATGCCTGCATCATGGAGCTTCTGACCCAGGTAGTGGACCTGGTTGATACGGCTCTCGAGGTAGCCGAAGGTGGTGGCCTCCTCAAGCCCCTGCGCCAGTGCAGCCATGTCCCTTCCAGACATGCCCCCGTAAGTGATGTATCCCTCGAACATGATGTTGAAGGTGGAGGCCTCCCTGAAGATGGCCTGACTGTTGAGGGCAATAAATCCGCCCATGTTGACGATCCCGTCCTTCTTACTGCTCATGGTCATCCCGTCGGCCAGGGAGAACATCTCCCGGACAATCTCCCTGATGGAGCGGTTCTCATACCCCTTCTCCCGGGTCTTGATGAAATAGGCATTCTCTGCAAAACGGGCGGCATCGAAGAAGACAGGGATGCCGTGCCTGTTACCGAACTCCCGCACCTGTTTCATGTTCTCCATACTCACCGGTTGTCCCCCGGTTGAGTTGCAGGTGATGGTAACAATGATCATGGGAATGCGCCCCTTTCCGTAAACCTGCACCACATTCTCCAGTTTTTTCAGGTCCAGGTTCCCCTTGAATGGATGGTACAGGCTTGTATCGGCAGCCTCATCGATGGTGCAGTCAAAGGCGCTTGCCTTTCTGAATTCAATGTGGCCCTTGGTGGTGTCGAAATGGGCATTGCCGGGCACCACATCGCCCTCTTTGATCAGAACAGAGAAGAGTACATTCTCGGCGGCGCGGCCCTGGTGTGTGGGGATTACATAGGGAAATCCGGTTAGCGAGGTGATGGTCTCCCTGAGCTGGTCGAAGGAGCGGCTTCCCGCATAGGATTCATCGCCCGAGAGCATGGCCGACCACTGCTCCTGGCTCATGGCACCGGTCCCCGAATCGGTCAGCAGGTCGATAAATACCTGGTCGCTTTTCAGGTTAAACAGGTTGTAGCGGGCCTCTTTGATCCATTTTTTGCGATCCACGCCCGAACTGGGATGCATCGGTTCGATCATCTTGATCTTATATGGTTCTGCGTATGGCAACATCATAGTTGGAAGTTGAAAGGGAAATAGGGAAATAGTTAAAAGGGAACCGAGCTTGCGAGCTCAGCGTAGCTAACCGGAGCTCCCGAGGCGCAAGCCAAGTAAATAGTACTATGCACTATATTCGTCCCTGTTTTTGATGTTCAGGAAAAGTTGCTTTAATGTCATGTGAGAATTGCAGAACATGCTGCTGCAAAGATAGCACCAATTGCAGCTATTCTTCCAGTGAAAGGGGATGTTCTATGACACCGGTTCACCGGTTCCTCTCCTGCAGGTATTGCTGGTAATAGCGATCGATGATCTCTGCACGTTTTTGTCCGGCTTCTGCTTTCCGGGCCTGGTACTCCTTTTTGGCTTCCCCTTTTCTCCGGGGCTCGAAGAGCGGATCGGAAGATAGCGCTTCCCGGTAAGGATCGCCATAGTAGCGGAGGACAAAGATCTCCGGGTGAAGCTCCCAGCGGGTCAGGTCGCCGGCTTTGGAGATGCTGAAAAATGAGGCTCCGTCCGGATGAAATGCCACATCCAGCAGCATATCTTCATTCTCAGTGAATGTGTGGATTTTATCTCCCGAGACCAGATCCCAGAGGATCAGCGATTTGTCTTCGGAAGCGGAGACCAGGAGACGTCCGTCGGGGCTGAAGGAGACTTTGCGGACCGTTGCCCGGTGGCCCTTAAAAATGTGGATCAGTTTCTCCTCCTCCACATCGTAAACCCTGATGGTCTTCTCTTTCGAGGCAGCAGCCACCATCCGGCTGTCGGGGCTGAAGGCCACATCATATATATCCTGTGTGGGGCCATGGAGGGTGCTCTTCACCTGCCGGGTTTCCAGCTCCCAGATCCTGATGGTAAGGTCGCCGCTTCCGCTGGCGATGTACCTGTTGTCCGGACTGATGCAGACGGTCAGGGTCACATCTTCATGCCCCTTCATATGGGCGGCAATCACCCCGTTGTAAACATCCCAGAGCAGGAATGTTTTGTTGAAGGCTGAGGAGACCGCATGTTTTCCGTCGGTGCTGATGTCGGCATTCCAGATGGTGGTGGCGTGTCCCGAAAAATTGCCGATGTGTTTTCCTTTCCTGTTCCAGACCTTGATCTGCTTTCCTCCCGCTGTCATGATAAAGTCCATTTTGGGTGGCATGTCCAGGGCGGTGATGGTTTTTGTGTGGGCACCGGTCACCTCCAGTGATGTTTCGAAACTCTCCGGATCGAGGAGCCTGAACGACCCGTCGGTGAAACCTGCAAGCAGCAGGGTTCCGTCGGGGGAGAAGTTGATGGCACCGGGACCGGGGCTGAACTGCTCCCTCTTGATAATGTAACTCTCCTCCTGACCAATAATCCGGGTAAGTGGTATGGTGATCAGGATCAGGGATAGAAACAGGTATACCATCTGCTTTGATTTTAAAAATATTTTGAGAATAGAGATCATATTCATTGTATGCCCCGGGTGTGTTAAAAAATTTAAAATAACCCATTTCAGGTAAAATACCCAAATTTAGGGATCAGTAGATATTCAGGTTGTTGTACTTTTGCATGCTATTGATCATACGTATAGCGTTGATGGAATTGATTAAATCATATGGTGGTGAGCTGGTAAGGTTGGTGAATGAGATGTCGCCTTACCTGTTGCTGGGGTTCTTTTTTGCCGGGGTGCTGAGGGTCGTTTTTCCCCGACACATCATCAACCGGGCGATGGGTCAGCGAAACTTCAGGTCGGTCCTGAATGCCTCCCTGCTGGGGGTCCCCATGCCGCTCTGTTCCTGTGGTGTGCTTCCCACCGGGATCGGCTTCTATAAAAACGGGGCCAGCCGCGGTTCAACCATCTCTTTTCTTATCTCCACACCCCAGACCGGGGTGGATTCGATCATTGCCACCTATGCCATGCTGGGACTTCCACTGGCGGTGATCCGGCCCGTGGTGGCACTGGTTACAGGAGTGTTTGGCGGTCTCCTGGGGAACCGGGTTGAAAAGAGGGAGCCTGCGGATAGTACCGGGCACGAGGTTGAGGAAGAGCTCCCTGAACGTTCTGTAAAGGAGCTGTTCAGGTATGGTTTTATTGAACTGCTGCAGGATATTTCGAAGTGGCTGATCATAGGCATGCTGGTGGCCGCATTGCTTTCCGTGCTTATACCGGCGGATTTCTTTACCCAGAGCATCTCCAATGAGTACCTGGCCATGCTGATCATGCTTATGGCATCGGTACCGCTCTACATTTGTGCTACCGGCTCCATACCCATAGCAGCCGTACTTCTGATGAAAGGGCTCTCTCCGGGTGCGGCACTGGTTCTGCTTATGGCCGGACCGGCCACCAACTTTGCAACCATGGCGGTGATCGGCAATGCGCTGGGAAGGCGTTCGTTGTGGGTATACCTGGTCAGCATCGTTGGAGGAGCGCTGCTGTTTGGCACCCTGATCAATGAGTTTGTGCCCCGTGAATGGATTATGGGTGCGATCCCGTCGGGGATACAGGAAACCCTGCATGAACACAGCGGCCACTGGTTCCAGTGGATCGCTTCCGGAGCGCTGGTGCTGCTTTTGATTAATGGGTATGTTTTAAAATTCGTTGAAAAGCGCAGGTC
>JBDLIQ010000137.1:0-9305 GCA_039714775.1 Bacteroidota bacterium | reverse complement strand
GTTCACTCGTTCAAAGTTTTTAAGTACCTGATATCAGGTTTACAAATTTTTATATACCTCTTTCTGAATCTCTTCCAGGGTCACCTTATGCTTAAGGGCCAGCTGCCTGCACTGTTCAAACTCCGGTTTTTCATTCACCAGCCTCCCCCTGTAAAAACTGCACTTCACATCCACATTACCAAACCGTGTCTGAACCACCCTGGTCTCTCTCCGGAGCACATGCTTGCTGAGCGGGTACTCACGCAACCCGATGGTGGTTGTCCCGGTAAAGATAATCTCCTTCAGAGAGTCAGAGAGACCCGGATCACACAGTACACTGAGCATATGAGCCGGTCTCGATTTTTTCATTACAATGGGGGTCATGAATACATCTGCCGCTCCTGCATCAAAAAGGAGGGCCTGCACATGGGTAAACCATTCAGGGCTCATGTCATCAATGTTACACTCCAGCATCACGGCCCCTTCTGCTGCAGGATCCCCGTTATCCTCTTCAGGAGCCTCAGCCATGTAAACACGAAGTACATTTGGAATATCACCATCTCTTTGACCGATCCCGTATCCTGTCGCGGAAGCGGTCATCTCCATTTCAGATGTGAACCTGTCAACCGTGGCCGCCAGTATGGCCGCACCGGTGGGGGTGGTCGCTTCGTGCTCTACCCCTCCTGTTCTCACAGGAATACCCTTAACAATTTCAGCTGTTGCCGGTGCCGGAACCGGCATGTTCCCATGGGCGCACTGCACAAATCCACCTCCCAGCTGAATTGGTGAGGAGTGGATCTCGTCAACCTCCAGAGCCTCCTGGCAAATGGCAGCACCCACAATATCGGCAATGGAGTCCAGGGCACCCACCTCGTGAAAATGCACCTTCTCAACGGGCATGTTGTGAACTTTGGCTTCCGCTTCGGCCACCTTGAGGAATATGGCCAATGACCTCTCTTTGACCCTGGCAGAGAGAGCACTTTCGTTGATCAGCGCCTCAATATGACTCAGATGCCTGTGCTTCTCATTTTCGGGATTGTCGATTACAACGGTAACTTTTGTTCCGCTGATCCCCTTTCTGATGTCAGGCGCAATATCCAGCCAGAATCCATCAATATTGAGTTTACCCAGCTCCTGCTCCAGGAACCCCGGATCAACTCCCAGGTCCACCAGGGCACCCAGGTTCATATCTCCGCTGATCCCCGCAAAACAGTCGTAATATAAAATCCTTTTCATTTTGGTGAGGGGTGAGGGGTGATTGCACGGTTTAGTTTTCCGGAGACCAGCCCCTCCTGATCAATGACCACATCGGCAAATCCAACAGCCCTGATCTTCTCAATCACAGACTCTTTCATCTCCAACAGCCTGGAAATCTCCTCTGCCGGAACCTCCACCCTGCCATGATCTCCGTAGTGCCTGACCCTTACATCTTCAAATCCAAGAGCGTTAAGCAACTCCTCTGCCTTTTCAATCTCCTCCAGTTTTTCCCTGGTGATCCGCTGGTTATACGGAATCCTTGAACTGAGGCACGGACTGGCAGGTTTATCCTGGTTAGGCAGCCCAAAATGGCTGGCGATCTCCCTGATCTCCTCCTTGGTGATCTGGCATTCAGCCAGGGGGGAGCGCACTTCAAAACCGGCGGCAGCTTTCAGACCGGGCCGGTAATCGCCATAATCATCGGCATTGGTTCCGCTTAGCACCTCAAAACCGGGATGTTTTTCCTTAAACAATTGCAGCTCATTGTATAGATGATTTTTACAGAAGAAACATCGGTCAATGGGATTTTTATTGTAGCGCTTATCCTCCAGTTCACGGGTAACGATTACCTCCATGTGAATATCGTATTGCAGGCTAAAGGATTGGGCCAACTCAAAATCCCTGGACTTCAGACTTTCAGAATTTGATATAACTCCTATGGCTCTCTCCCGGCTCATCCGTTTTCTGGCAAGATAGAGCACAAGGGATGAGTCGACACCTCCCGAAAATGCGACAATGGCTCCGGCCAGGTTATCAAACCAGCCCTCCAGCTGTTTTAGTTTTTTTTCTGTCTGAACCTTCACGCTTAATAATTTTAAACTATGTACATCCCTAATCAAATCTGGTCATGGTCAGTTTCCCATGCTGGATCCCCTTTTCTGATATCAGTTTCTCTGACAGCTCGGTAAGCCTGGCAGAGATCCCGTTGAGGGCGATCACCTCCATGCTGTTGTTCTCATTCAGCACATAACGTTGTACCGAGAGAATCTCCTCCTGGTACTCCATCTGAATTTTTGCAAGATTGGTGGCTATACCGCGCTTGTGGTGGTCATACACCAGCGTGACCGTTCCGGCAACCCTGTTGTTGCACTGCCACTTTTTCTCAACAATGTGCCTGTTTACCAGCTGTCTGAGTGCCCGGGAGCGGTTGGAGAACCTGTTCTCCATCACATATTCATCCAGGGCATCGAGCACCTCCTTCTCAAATGACACTCCAAAACGGACTACCGACATCGTGTTACGTTTTTACACAAAGGTGTTAACATTGGCGAATATACGGAATATTTAATACCCCGCAACGGTTCATATGCTAAGAAACTCATTGACAATGCCTCTTTTAGATTGTAACTTGTGGTAAATCACAAAACCCAGCATCATGTCAGACAGCGTTTACAAAGTCATCGAACTGGTGGGAACCAGTCCCAATTCATGGGAAGAGGCAGCCAAAAATGCCATCACCAGGGCATCAAAATCCCTGAGAGATTTGCGAATTGCCGAGGTATCGGCCATGGACCTGCATATCAATGAAGGTGAGATCGAGTGCTATCGTACCAGGGTGAAACTCTCATTCAAGTTCGAGGGTTAACAAAGAGGTCTCTCATACCTCAGGCTCTCCACCGGAATGAACCTCCTCGCAGCATAGCTGACGAGGTATCAAAACAAAATAAATCAGCTTCTCGAAGCAAAGCTTCGGGGAACTAACCCCTTATGAGATTAGAGCGACCAGGGGGCTATTTTGCAAAATCAGAAGGTCACTTAGGGGTGACTTAATCCCAATTAGGTGACTTCTCAGTACTATTAACATTTTTCACAGGAATCCTCTATATGCCTTTTAATTAATGACATAGAGAGTCTGTAAATGGGAGGTAGATATTTTTTAAAGGTCACCACATCGTGCAAAACTCACCTCATGGTGACTTTCAAAAATCGCAAAAACGACTACCCTGGGAAAGTTAATTGATTCTCCTGGCAGAATTCAAACAATTTACCACCTTTGACAGTTATAAGAGAAAATAGTCTGTCATGCCCATTAATGTACCCACCAACCTGCCCGCCGTTGAAGAGCTGAAGCGGGAGAATATCTTCATCATGGAGGAGAGCCGGGCCATCCACCAGGATATCCGGCCCCTGCGGGTTGCTTTGCTGAACCTGATGCCTGTAAAGATGGTGACGGAAACCGATCTGCTCCGCTCCCTGGCAAATACGCCACTCCAGGTGGAGCTGGACCTGCTGTACATGGATGAGCATATATCGAAAAACACGCCCAGGGAGCACATGGATGTCTTCTATAAGACCTTTGATGATATCAAAAAATGTAAATATGACGGCCTGATCATTACCGGAGCCCCTGTGGAGCTGATAGAATTTGAAGAGGTGGATTACTGGAAAACCCTGTGCGAGGTGATGGAGTGGAGCAAGACCAACGTATCCAGCACCATGCACATCTGCTGGGGGGCCCAGGCAGCATTATACTACCACTACGGGTTGCAGAAATTTCCACTCCCCGAGAAGATCTTCGGGGTCTTCGATCACCACATTACAGACAGGAAACATCACCTGGTAAGGGGATTTGACGATGTTTTCCCGGCACCACACTCCAGGTATACCGAAAACAGGCTGGATGAGATCAAAGCACACCCCGACCTGATTCCCCTGGCCTGGTCGCCCGAAGTGGGATCGAACATCGTCCTCTCAAAAGACAATCGCCAGATCTTCATTGCGGGACACCTGGAGTACAATCCCCTCACGCTGAAAGATGAGTATGAGAGGGACCTGAAAAAAGGGCTGGATATAGCTGTCCCGGAGAACTATTTTCCGGGAAACGATCCCGGTCAGGATCCGGTGATCAGGTGGAGGGCACACGCCAGCCTGCTCTTTTCGAACTGGCTCAACTACTACGTCTACCAGGTTACACCCTACGAGTGGAAGTAGGCCATTTGGCTACCAAACCATCTGTTACAGATCCACAATCCGTCTCAGATCCACACTCAGGTTATTCAATCCGAGATTACGGGCACGATCCACCACCTGCCGGAAGGCTTCCCTGGTCACAAAGCTGTCAATTTCGGGATGATGGTTGGCGTGATAGGTCGGGCTGTACTGAATCATGATATTCACATAGGTGCTGCGGGGCAGATGTTCCGCGATCCACTGCATCGCCTCTGCCGAGCCACTTGCCCCTCCGGGCATCACCAGGTGCCGGATCATCAGCCCGCGATAGATCATGCCATTCTCTGCCGGTATGGCAACCCCCACCTGGCGGTTCATCTCAATAAGTGCCTGCCGGGTAACTTCCGGGTAGCTCTTCGCATCATTTGAATAGAGGGCGGCTTTGCCAGCATCCATGTATTTAAGATCGGGCAGGTAGATATCCACGACACCATCCAGCAGGGCAAGGATCTCTGTGCGTTCCCAACCGCAGGTGTTATAGACAAGAGGAAGGTGCAGGCCCTGTTCTGCTGCCCTGTCCAGTGCAAGGAGCACATGGGGGGCATAATGTGTGGGGGTAACGATGTTGATGTTTTGACACCCCTGCTCCTGCAGTCCAAGCATCATCCCTGCCAGCTCCTCAATCTCCACTTCGGTACCCAATCCCCGGTGACTGATCTCCCAGTTCTGGCAGAAGATACAGCCCAGGTTGCAATGGCTCATAAAGATGGTGCCCGATCCACCCTCTCCAACCAGTGGGCGCTCCTCCCCGTAGTGGGCATGAAAAGAGGCAACTTTCAATTTAGCTGTGGCACTGCAGACCCCTTTCTCCCCGGCAATCCGGTTCACCCCACACTCACGGGGACAGAGCCTGCAACGCTTCAGCATCTCCCACAACGCCTCTCCCCTCTTGCGGAGTTCTCCGCTGCGGTGCAACGAAATATATCCGGGCCGGTATGACATCCCCTTCATCATTTCACCAAACTGGTCAGACCTTCTATCATTCAAGTTAAGAAATTCCTCCCACTCTTCCCACAAAGCATAGAATTGAATGAGTGCCGGCCTTTTGACTTTGAGGGAGGATTGTTTTAACTTACAGATTGCACAAAATCAATGGAAACTATGTCAACAGCTGCAAAACTCAATATTATTGTCTGGAGGGTCAAATCACGTAGTAAAACTGAGGGTGAATGAATATTGATTTTATCTTTACTACTTGTGAAATTTCAAAATAGTCCTATCAACCCATGAAAAACCTGGTTCAAACCGCCATAGTCTCCCTGCTCCTTAGCGTGCTCTCTATTAATACCCTTTCAGCCCAGGAGGGCAAGGTATTCGATGATCTCTCCATGGAGAGCAAAATCCTGAAGATGGAGCGCAAGTATGCCATCTACCTGCCCCCGGGATATGAAAGCTCACAGCGTAGCTACCCGGTCCTCTACCTGCTGCATGGCTCGGGAGATGACCAGAGCGGATGGATCCAGTTCGGGGAGGTACTGCATATTGCCGACAAAGCGATCCGGGAGGGGCATGCCACCCCCATGATCATTGTTATGCCGGATGCCAACACCACCTACAAGGGTTATTCTAACGACCCGAAGGGTGAATGGAGGTACGAGGATTTCTTTTTTGAAGAGTTGATGCCCCATGTAGAATCTACCTACAGAATCAGAAGCGAAAAGAGGTACCGCGCTGTGGCCGGCCTCTCCATGGGGGGATGGGGTTCTTTCATCTATGCGCTCCACCATCCGGAGCTGTTCTCATCGGCCTGTCCGTTGAGTGCATACTGCGGACCCAGGAACAGGGAAGAGGCAGATGAAGTCATTGAACGCAGAGGATGGAAAGCCGGAACCGAAAATCAGATGGAGACCTGGTACAAAAGAATCAGTGTCCTTGAACTGATCGAAGAGATGCCGGATAACCAGAAAGAGGCTGTCAGGTGGTACATCGATTGCGGAGATGATGATTTCCTGGATGAAGCAAATTCCCTGGTCCATATCGCCATGCTTAAGAAAGAGATCCCTCATGAGTACAGGGTGAGGGATGGTGCACACAACTGGACCTACTGGAGGGAGTCACTGCCCGAGGTGCTCTCCTTCGTCTCAGATGCATTTCATCAATATTAATACAAGCAACAACCCGGAAAACCGGTCATCATGAAAACACTACTTTCTGTTACAGCACTACTGACCCTGCTTGCCGTTCTCACAGGCTGCAACACCCGGCCTGCGGGGAAACAATCAGAGGTTGACCGTATCCCTGTCATTATCGACACCGATGCAAACAATGAGCTGGACGACCAGCATGCCCTGGCCTACCTGCTGCTCAACGACAAAACCTTTCATACCATAGGGGTTACCGTAAATACCACGATGCATGGTGGTGAAATCGCGGAACATGTAAAAGAGGCGAACCGGATCGTTCAACTGTGCGGTCTGAAGGGGGTGATCCCGGTATTCAGCGGTGCAAATGGTGCCTTCCCCGAAATCAGGGAGCATACCGGGGAATCTGTTTTTGATGGTCATGAAGCGGTCGATTTCATTATTGCTGAAGCATTAAAAAAGAGGGAACAAAAGCTTGTATTACTGCCGGTGGGAAAACTGACCAATGTGGCGCTGGCGCTGAAAAAAGAGCCTGCCATTGCCGAAAACATCAGGGTAGTGTGGCTGGGATCAAACTACCCTTTACCAGGCGAATACAACCTGGACAACGATACCGCAGCACTTAGCTTTGTACTCCGCAGTGGTGTACCCTTTGAAATTGCCACAGTTCGTTACGGAGATTATTCGGGAACAGCCGAAGTGAAGGTGACCCAGGCTGAGATTTTCGAAAAAATGCCGGGGCTGGGCCCCGAAATCGAAGAGCCGGTAACCGGAAGACATGGAGATACATTTACCAATTTCGGGGATTACTCGGTGAGTCTCTTCAGCCACACCGAGTTTTTTGATGAGGAAAAATCCAGGTCACTGTTCGATATGGCAGCTGTGGCTGTTGTTAAAGATCCGTCATGGGCCATTGCCACCGAGATCGCCACCCCCCTCTATCTGTCAGGTCAGTGGGTTGAACAACCCGACAACCCTCAAAAGATCGTGATCTGGGGAGATTTCGACAAAGAGAAGATCCTGGCCGATTTTTATGCCTCTTTTGATTAGAATTTCACCTTTTTAACACAGTCCCGCCTTGACTCGGGCCGCTGTTTTGCATATCTTACATTTCCTAACCGGAAAACAGAGGTCTAATGAAAAGAAGAAAATTCATTACCGTTTCGGCCGCAACAGTGCCACTGATCAGCCTGTTCCCCGCCTGTCTCTCCTCTATTAAGCGGGAACAAAGGGCAGGGAAAATAGAAAAACGCAGCCTGGGCAAGACCGGGGTGAAACTATCCATCATCGGATTCGGCGGAATCGTTGTGAAAGATGCCTCCACGGAGGAAGCAGCAACCCGGGTAAAAGAGGCCATCGATCACGGGGTCAACTATTTTGATGTGGCTCCCTCATACGGGAATGCCGAAGAGATGCTCGGCCCTGCCCTGGAACCCTACCGCAAAGATATATTCCTGGCCTGTAAGACCACCGAGCGGAAGAGGGAGGGAGCAAGGAGGGAACTGGAGCAATCCCTGGAGCGCATGAAAACTGATCATTTTGACCTTTACCAGTTGCATGCAGTAACCAAACCGGAGGATGTGGAGACCATCTTTGATGAAGGCGGGGCCATGGAGACCTTCCTTGAGGCAAGGGATGAAGGAAAGATCCGGTTCATTGGATTCTCTGCCCACTCGGTGGAGGCTGCCATGGCGCTCATGGATCGTTTCGATTTTGACACCATCCTCTTCCCCTTCAATTTTGCCACCTGGTATGCCGGCAACTTCGGGCCGCAGGTGATGGAGAGGGCCAAAGAGAAGGAGATGGGGATCCTGGCCCTGAAAGCCATGGCATGGAGGCGATGGGAAAAGGGAGAAGAGAGGGACAATGAGAAGACCTGGTATAAGCCCCTTTCCACAAGGGAAGAGGCCGGAGAGGGACTCAGGTTCACCCTCTCCCACCCGGTCACTTCCGCTATTCCTCCAGGACACGAGGATCTGTTTTCCATGGCACTGGAGCTGGCCAGTGAGTTTAGTCCCATGGAGAAGATCGAGATAGAGGAGATCAAGAAGAAGGCGATGGCCACAGAGCCCCTTTTCAGCTATCCCCTCAAGAGTTAGCCCGGGGGTGACAGACTACTCCGGCATGGGCATGTTATAAATCAGCTTCAGGGTGAGGATGAGCCCGTCATCAAAACAGGCATATTCATTCTTCAGCACGCGATCATCTCCAATGGCTACCAACGGGATGGCAAAATCGACCTTCTGATCACCCGCGTACTGGTCGTAACTCCTTCCCACAGCACGCCCCACCATCCCTTCAACGAAGATGTTTCCGGCCAGACGCTGCCTGGCAAACAGCGACAGGTCGATGCTCTGTCGCTCCATATAATCTCCGGCATAGGCATCTGCCCCCAGCGCATAGGTTGTAATCAGGCCAAAGTGGTTGAACCCTACCAGCATGTTTTCATTGAGGGCATACTCCACCCTGAGGGTGATGGGAACCAATCCCCTTATACGCCACTTATCAGCAACCTTCCAGTTCAGATCAATAAAAGGGACCAGGTAGGGTCCGAACAACTCGGTATTATACATGGCACCCACACCCAGGGAGAGGTCACTGTTGTATTTTTTCAGGTAAGATGCCAGCGCACCGAACATGAAGCTGTTTCCATCCAGATTCTGAAAATCGGACATCAGCCTGGGAACCACCATCACCTGGATCCTCCGTCCATCATTGAGATATTGCCGGATTCCGGCCCTGAAGATGAACCCGTTTACCTTCACCGGATTGGCGATACCATTTGGGAAAAGCGGTTCGGGATCTCCCTGCAGGTTAAAATAGAAGTGGTTTAGATTGAAAACCACCATGGTTTGCTCTGAAAGATTAAACCCGGCCTGTAGGGAGTTGATGGATCCCAGCTCGGTGGCCTCCCCCGTATATCCGGGATCCTGGTACGCACCGGGTAATCCATACCGTGCAGTGAGTGACAAAATATCGATGGTCTCCTGGGCTGAGATTGTGAGACTCAATCCTGCAATTAGCAATAACAAAATTGAT
>JBDLIQ010000136.1:0-9645 GCA_039714775.1 Bacteroidota bacterium | reverse complement strand
AAGAGTTTCGGGGAGATGGATGGGGGTGTTGAGGTTGCAGGGGTGGTAACCGATTCAAAGAACTGTGTGATCATCACTGGCAGTTTCACCTCTGCCCGGTTGGAACTTAGCGAGACGGTCGCCCTGAAGAACAATGGCATCAAGGACATCTTCATGGTAAAATATGACACCCTTGGAGCGATCAGCTGGGCGCTCTCTTTTGGGGGAGCGGAACCGGATGTGGCCAGTGCGATCCATGTGGACGGGGAGAACAACATCTACATCGCGGGAGATTTCCAGAGCAACTCCTTCACCGTTGGATCTACACAGGTAAGCAGCGGCTGGCCCGAAAATGTCTATGCTGCAAAATTTGATCCTGACGGTAACCTCCGGTGGTTGAAGCATTCCACAGGATTAACCCAGACCTATGGAACAGGTTCCACCGGGATCTTTGCAGGGGAGGATCAGAAGGTCTACATGGCCGGGTTTACCAACAGCAAGGATATCTCTTTCGGGGAGATCGATCTGCATCTGAATACCATAAACAGCAAGGGTTTCTTCTGCAGACTGGATAAGGACGGAAATTTCGAGATGGCCGGGCTTATTGGGGATGAAGGAGATACCAGGTACGGACTGAATGATATTACGGTCGATCCCGGCGGGAACATCTACATGGCAGGGACGAAGAATATTCATACCGAACCGGATCCCGTCACCTGGCAGGAGTACCGGGATGTGATGTATCTCTGCAAAGCAGATCCTGCGGGAACCATCACCTGGGAGGTGGAGGATACAGCTTTCCACCGGGCCGAAAGGATCATCTGCAGCCGTGATACCCTTTTTGTGGCGGGAAGCAAGGAGGTGTACAGGATGATTTTCAACGGGGGGACCATCGATACCACCAGCAGATTCTGTTATGGCGCCTACAGCCTTCAGGGTGAGAAACAGTGGGACCGCTCCTTTTCCGGAGCGCTTGCCTACGACATGTATGTGGATAACAGGAACATCTTCGTGATGGGAGGACTGCTGAGTGATGAGCTGCATCTGGATGATTTCCACATCACCAGGAACAGCGATTCATCTTCCATTTGTCCCATATACCAGGATATTTTTATGGTGGCTGCAGACAGATCGGGGAGTATTGATTGGGTGGAGAGCATCAGCGGGAGCCTGGAGGATATTCCAACGGGAGTATGGCTGGCCGGCAACGGGGACCTGGTTTATACTGGGATTTACGAGAGTGCCAGGCTTCAGGTGTTGCAGCATGAAATTACCAACTACAGCGAACTGAGTGTTTTTCAGCATGTATCGGGCACCTACTATGACAGGCGTATCTTCTCATTCCTGGCCAGGCATGAGGGATTTGTTGGTCCGCAGGGCATTGGTGACGATACCCTTGAGCCAGTCAGGATCTACCCCAATCCCTCACCGGGATGGATCACTGTGGATCCGGGACCGGGGACCGGCCCGTACCATGTGGCTGTGTATGATCTTAACGGAAGGGTAGTAGATACGGACCAAATGACGGAAGTCCCGTTCCGTTTGGATCTGTCGGACCGTTCACCGGGTATCTATTTTATATTGGTTACCTTCGAAGAGCGGGTGATCCGTAAGCCACTGCTGATCATCAGGTAGCACAGGTTCTCAGGTAGCCGGGACCTTGAAATCGATTCTATATGTGGAGCCACAGGTCACATATCACCCTCATACTGGCTTGGCTGGGTACCTTCTCACTACAGCTTATGGGCGGGGAGACCGGTACCGCTGTGTTTCCCAACCATGTGGTGATTAACGAGGTATTGAGTTCCAATACCCGGTGCAATTATGACCAGGATTTCGGTGCTTTTTCAGACTGGATCGAGCTGTATAATCCAACAGGCAGTGAGGTGATCCTGGAGGGTTGGTATCTGACCGACAACCCGGACAACCGGGATAAGTGGAGGCTGCCGCCTGGTACTGTGATCCCTGCGGAGGGGTATCTCCTCTTCTGGGCCGATGGCAAAGCGCTGGTTCCGGGTCAGACCACAACCGTTGAATTCACAGAGGTGGAGGAGATCACTGTTCAGGAGTACCACCTCAATTTCAGGATCGGCAGGGAGAAGGAGGAGGTGCTGCTCTTCGATCCCGGTCTGGTGATGGTGGACAGCATAACCCTGGTCAACCAGGAGCGGGACTACTCATCCGGGAGGGATCCTGTCAATCCGGATGCCTGGTGTTTCCTGGGGGAGCCCACACCCCTGGCTACCAACAGCTCTTACACCTCTGCAGCATTTGACCTTTCCGCAAGCCCTCTGTTTTCGGATTCAGGGGGTCTCTATCCGGGGGCGCTGACCGTTGATCTGGGACCAGCCATTCCCGGCGGTGTGATCCGGTATACCACCGATGGTTCGGAACCCACAAGCAGCTCGGCGCAATATACCACACCTTTGCAGGTAAATTTCAGCCAGGTGGTTAAGGCGAGGCTGTACGAGGAGGGCAAACTGCCGGGAGCAGTGGTCACGCAAACTTACATCATTGATGAGGTGACGGACCTTCCCATCCTATCCATCTCCACCGATCACTGGAACCTGTGGGATTTCAAGTTCGGCCTCTACCAGAAGAGCCTGAAAAACCGGGAGGTGTTCGCGCACCTGGAGTATTTCGACCGGGAAGGAGACAGGGAGTTCCGGATCAATGCGGGGCTGCAGCTGTTCGGGTCACAGGTGTTCCTCCTGGACCAGAAACCCTTTTCCATCTTCTTCCGGAACCGGTATGGCCAGGAGGTGTTGGATTACGGCCTGTTCAGGAGCAGGGAGCATACCCGGTACAAAAGCCTGGTGCTTCGGAACGGAGGGAACGACAACGGCCTGACCATGTTCCGCGACGGACTGGGGGCGGTGTTGGTGGAGAACCGGGTGGACCTGGACCACCAGTCCTACCAGCCTGTGGTGGTCTATATGAACGGCAGGTACTGGGGGATCTTCAACCTGCGGGAGAAACTGAATGACGATTACCTTGAGTCGACCCGCGGGGCCAATCCCGGATATGTGGATATTCTTGAGGACAGCCTGCAGGTGAACAACGGGGATGCCAACCACTATGAAGAGCTGATCCGTTTTGTGAGTCAGAATGACCTGAGTCAGCATGAAAACTATGAGGTCGTTACCCGGAAGATCGATGTGGATGAGTTTATCAACTACATGAGCTACAAGATCTATGGGGGTTACATTCAGTGGCAGGTGAACAACAAGTACTGGAGGGAGCGGACCCGGGGTTCGGCATGGAGGTGGATCGCATTTGACCTTGAGCACTGCTTCGCGGGTCCGGGCAGCGATACCTACGACGGGAACACATTGCTGGCCGCAATGGAACCGGACGACGGACCCACAGAGTGGCACACGCTGCTCTTCAGGAAGCTGATGGAGAACGAAACATTCAGGGAGAGGTTTATCCAGCGGAGCGCGCTGCTTATGAACACCATCTTCAGAGAAGAGCGGGTGACGGGGATCATTGACAGCCTGAAGCAGCAGATCGCCGGTGAGATGGAGGCGCATATCACACGATGGGGCTCACCGGTCTCCATGACCGCCTGGAACCAGAACATCGGCATTCTGAAGGAGTTCATGGAGAACAGGAGCGATTATATGTACAGCTACATGATGGAGTATTTCCAGATCGCCGATACCTCCAGGCTCACCATCGGATGCAGTGAGGGGGGAAAGATCGGGGTATGTTCTTCCTATATCCTGGCAGGAGATTCGGCCACCTTTACCCTGTTCAACCAGGTGCCCGTTAACCTGGTGGCCATGCCCGAACCCGGTTTCGTTTTCAGGGGATGGAACGGTTCGGATCCGGACCTGCAGCTGGAGCTGGTCCTGCACGGTGAAACCGTGGTGTATGCGCTGTTTGAGAGATCGGACCAGCACCTGGTTCCCGATACCATTTCAGGTAGGTTGATCCTGGATGATCCCGCACAGCCCTGGGTTGCAACCGGAAACATCGTGATCCCATATGGCGACAGTCTGATCATGGAGGAGGGGGTTGTGCTCTATATGAGACCCGGCTCCTCCATAGTGAATGATGGATTTCTGCAGATCAACGGAACCCGCGCCAACCCCGTGACCATTGATGTCAACCCCAGCATTACCGGAACGTACTGCACCTCCTCCCCCCGCAGATGGGGTGGCATTGTGGTGCGTTCACCCGAACCCACAAAGATCTCCCATGCCCTCATTCGAAATGCCTCTTCGGGTATGCAGATTGGAGGCTACAAGGGGGCCATCTCGGCTGTTAACAGCAACCTGATCCTGAAGGGTGTCACCATTGGAGGGGTCCGGGATCCGGTCTATGGTTACCGCAGTCATGTGCGGATCGACTCCTGCAGCCTCTCTTCCAGGGGGACGGGCGATCTGATCAACTTGAGGGGGTGTGGTGGTGCGGTGATCAGGGACAACGACCTGAAGGGGAATTTTTATGAGGACACCGATGCCATTGACCTGGACAGTGTGAGCGGTGCGGTGGTTGAGGGGAACCTGATCTACGGGTTTTTCGGGTTCAACAGTGATGGGATCGACCTTGGAGAGGGGGCTGAAGATATTGTCATACGCAACAACCGCATTTTCAGCTGTTCGGATAAGGGCATTTCCGTGGGACAGGGATCTGAGGTGGAGGCGTTGGGCAACCTGATCGTAGATTGTAACCAGGGGTTCGGGATCAAGGATTTCAACTCATACGCACGGATCGATCAGAATACGCTCTATAACAACCAAACCGGGGTGGCCTGTTTCGAGAAGAACCCGGGAAACGGGGGCGGGGCCGCTGCGGTTGAGAATACGATCATTTCCAACTCCGTTGAGCAATCGGTCTTTTTGGATAAGCACTCCTCCCTTACAATCTCCTACAGCCTTTCGGACAGGGATACACTCCTGGGGTACAACAACCTGCTGGACAGGCCTTTGTTTGCAGGAGCTTCGGATCACAATTTCTACCTGGAGGAGGGCTCTCCATGCATCGACGGGGGAACTCCAAACCGCCAGGATCCCGATGGTTCGAGGGCGGATATGGGGGCCTTCATTGCAGAGAACGCAGGGGATAAGAATCCGGTCATGATCAGCGAGGTGAACTTCAATGGGCACTGGACCTTTGATGCGGGCGACTGGATCGAGCTTTACAACGGCGGGAACGAGGTGGCGGATCTTACAGGCTGGGTACTGAAAGGGGAGAACGCGGCAGATGAATATCTCTTTCCGGATGGCCTGCTCCTGCAACCTGGCGGGTACCTGGTGGTTGCCCGGCAAAAGGATTCTGTGAGGATGCTTTACGGGGATGGCCTCACACTGGCCGGCGATCTGGCTTTTGGCCTGAACCGTGACGGGGAGGTGGTCAAGCTGTACAACGGGGAGTATCAGCTGGTCCACTCTTTTCAGTACAGCCCGGAACATCCCTGGCCCGACGGTCCGGACGGAAAGGGGGCCACCCTGGAGCTGTTCGCCGGGGAGACCGACAACAGCGATCCGGGAAGCTGGCATGCCAGCTATATCCTGGGGGGGACCCCGGGGAGCGGGAACAGTGAAACCAGCCCGGTGACAGGATTGTACATCAACGAGTTCATGGCAAGGAACGATGCGGCCTATGCAGACGGGTACGGCGAGTATGATGACTGGATTGAGGTCTATAATGGCAACGAATTTCCGGTGGAGCTGGGCGGGATCAACTTCGTGGACGGTGACCAGGAGAGCAGGTTGTGGATGATCCCCCTCTATGACACAGAGGCAACAACCATCGGGGCAGGTGCTCATAAACTGTTCTGGGCCGACAAGGATCCCGAACAGGGGATCCTCCATCTGGATTTCAATGTTCCCGCTTCGGGAGGTAGTGTTGGACTTGCGCAGGTGATCCAAAGGGAGATCCATGTGATCGACCGTATCGATTTTGTGCAGCAGGCGGCTGATCGGGCTTTTGGCAGGTATCCCGATGGCGGGAGCCTGCTCACTGATTTACAGCTGACTCCGGGCAGCTCCAACATCATGTTATCCGTCGCTGATCCGGATGCTGATGAGTCCGGTCTGCTGGTCTATCCGAATCCGGTGACGGACGGACTGCTGGGGGTCGTCCTTACCGAAAACTACGGTGGATTTAACTACCTGATCACCGATCTGACGGGAAGGATGGTTCTGAAAGGGAGGGCGGAGCGTAACCCGGTCGCCATTTCTGTAACGCTGACACCAGGTTCATATCTCCTGGTGGTCAACGGACCGGAAAGGCAATATAAAAAGGTTATCATTGTGCTTTGATGCTAAGACCTACACTAGTGAAAAAAGGAAATAAATTAATAATAGTTCAAAAGAAAAATCTATGTTAAAAAAATACATATTAGTCGTATTGTGTAAGCTTTTTGTTGTCTGTAGCTTAACAATATATGGCCAAGAAAAACCGAATGTTTTACTTATAATTTCTGATGATTTAAATACCAGTATAGGCCCTTACATTGATATTGAAAACCATACTCCCAATTTATCTCGTTTAGCAGAGGAAGGAATAAGGTTTAACCGAGCTTACTGTCAATATCCTTTGTGTGGTCCGTCAAGAGCCTCTTTAATGAGTGGTTTGTACCCTGAAACAAACGGAGTGCTTACAAACCAGCATGTTGTTGGCAGTTATCGAGGTAAAACACCATCACTATCAGATCATCCGACTATTGCTGGTTTTTTTCGTAAACAAGGCTATTATACAGCCCGTGTTTCAAAAATCTTTCATATGGGAGTACCAGGTGGAATTGAACGCGGAGAAGCAGGAGATGATGATCCGGATTCGTGGGATTATTTGTATAATGTCCTTGGACCTGAAACTCTGAGCAAAGGAAAACTTGAACTACTATCACCAGGTAACCTTCACTACGGTGGTAATTTCTCTCGTATGATTCTTAAAGATGGAACAGAAAATACCCAAACGGATTACATTGCAACGAGTCAGGCGATTGCTATTTTGGAAAGCCGTGCAGGACAAGTAGCTGAAAATGCTACAAATAAAGTTAAGCTTAAACCTCTATCTCCATTTTTCCTGGCTGTCGGTTTAGTTCGTCCTCATGTGCCGTTAATAGCTCCGGAAAATTGTTTTGCACCTTATCCTGAACATGAAATACAAATTCCTGAAGTAATAATTGGTGATGATGTTCCTGAGATGGCTTTGAAAATGCGAAATGGTCTCATATGGAAAATGAACGACATCCAAAAAAGACAGACTATTTCTGCATATATGGCCAGTATTCGTTTTATGGATCAACAAGTAGGAAGATTGATGGATGCCCTGGACAAACTAAACTTGAAAGACAATACCATTGTAGTATTTATTTCTGATCATGGATATAACCTCGGTGAACATGACTGCTGGGCAAAAAGCAGTCTTTGGGAAGGAACTGTACGAGTCCCCATGATTATTTCATATCCAGATAATAAGAATAACCATGGAATAACCTGTGAGACAGTAACTGAATTAATAGATCTTTATCCTACTTTATCTGAACTATGTGGTTTATCTGATCACCAACCAGAAATATTGCAAGGCAAAAGTTACGCCAGGTATATTAAAGATGATGAGCCGATTGAACAGGAGTCATTTGCTTATACCGTTGCATACAACGGAAGTGCCGCTTCCATACGTACTGAAGAATGGCGATATACTCGTTGGGTTAATAATTCAGAGTTAAGAAGCGAAGAACTGTACTATCATGTCAACGATCCTGAAGAGCTCAACAACCTGGCATACAAACCAAAATGCCAGAACAAACTGGTTGAAATGAGAAAATTGCTCGAATCGTATAAATAGTTCAGGTTAGAGTCCTTCTATTTCCCAGCCTTTGCGGTAATCTCTCTTCAGTAACTTATTTGCTTCAGGCAGGTTCGTTACTTTCATGTTAGCACCATCCCAATTTAACTTCTGCCCCGGGAAACGGTTTGCAACAACGCCCAGCAACATCGACTCGGTCAGTTTTCCTGAAAGATCGAATGGAGCACTTGTTTTGGCATCGCCACGACAAGCATCGATCCACTGATGATAGTGGTTTACAGTCTTTATTTTAGGGAGATCAGGCCTTGTCATTGTCTTACCCTCCTTATCTATCAATAAAGGATGAGTCCAGTGAGGCAATAAGAGACGTTCGCCATTTTCACCAACAAACATTGCACCCTGCTCAGGCAGGAAGTGACCTTCAGGTAAGATCAGGTCTTTGTGAATAGGCGTACGGGTGTAGTTCTTGTTATTAACCTGATAAGGAGCATTAATACCATCGTACCAGTTCCACTCCATCGTTTTGGAAGTATATTTAGTACCCGGATAGATGAACTGTACAATATTTCCTTCAGGATGGCTAAGTCCGTTTGGCTCACGACACGCTGTTTTTACCCAAAGTGGAGTATCTAACTCCAGAGCAGTAAATGGGGTATCGAAGATATGGATACCCATATCGCCAAGCGTACCGCTGCCAAAATCGATAAGCTTACGCCAGTTCTCGCGGTGGTATGCATTTTTAACATAAGGACGGTCGGCAGCAACACCCAGCCAAAGATCCCAGTCGAGTGTCTCCGGAACCGGATCAGAACCTTCAATGACAAGCCTGTCATCCCCCCAGTTCTTATTCGACCAGGCGTGAACACGCTTTACTTTGCCAATCATGCCATCCTGAACCCATTTTACAGCTGTAGCGTATGCCGTGTGTGAATGGATTTGAATCCCCATCTGTGTTACAAGGCCTGTTTGCTCATACTTCTCACGTAACTTACGGGCTTCGAAAATATCGTGCGAAAGGGGTTTCTGACAATATACCGGCAGGTTATGGTTCATTGCCAACATAGAGGCGGGAGCGTGAACATGGTCGGGTGCAGAGATCATAACACCATCAATCTGATCACCCATAACTACCAGCATCTCACGGTAATCCTTAAACTGCTTTGCGTTGGGGAACCTCTTTGCGGCATTTGCCATGCTCTCACTGTCAACATCAACCAGAGCCGCAACCTCAAGCATTGGATGGGTCATGGTATCGTTCATATCCCATTGTCCCATACCCCAGACACCAATGTGTGCAATGCGGAATTTACTGTTTGGAGAGCCTGCCCATACATGTGCCGGTATAACAGTAATTGCAGAGGCTGCTGCGCCTAATCTTAAAAAATGTCTTCGATCCATGAGTTCCTGTTTTTATTGATGATTATTCTGGTGAAATATTCAAATAGTTCTTAATCTCTTCATATCCCTGTAGCAGATTATCAGGGTGGGAATTGTGTTTACCAAAGACCGTAAATTCCTCCTTGGGTAAAACTGAAACACAGTTTTTTAAATACGTGAGGATCACTGAACAAGAAAATGCGTCAAATCTAATCAATCCACTTTTTATCCCTATACTGCTGGATGAATTTCTCATTCAATTCGTCTGAATCCTTATATTTTACTCTCATTTCTTGCAGTTCCTTTTTCAGCAAATTAATTACATCAGCATATGTTGGGTCGTCATAGACATTATTCATCTCCTGAGAGTCCTTTTTTCGATCGTACAGTTCCCATTCATCGACATCATGGTAAAAGTGAATGAGCTTATACTCTTTGGTAACAATAGCATAGTGCCGTTTTACCATGTGGACCGCAGGATATTCGTAATAGTGGTAGTACACGCCGTTTCGCGTCCAATTCTTT
>JBDLIQ010000135.1:0-9657 GCA_039714775.1 Bacteroidota bacterium | reverse complement strand
GCAAGGATATGAAACAGCGTGGTTTTAAATTCATCGGATCGACCATTCTCTATGCACATTTGCAGGCCACAGGAGTGGTTAACGACCACCTCACCTCCTGCTTCCGCCATGGCGCCTGCACTGAGCACTGAGCACCATCAGGTATGTACCCGACCCCTTCTTTCTAATCAATAATCGATCTTAACTTATATTTTAATATATTTCTGGCGTTTTTTGTTATAATTCATTAGTAATCCAACCAAATTATTAAAGAAATGATACAGTGGGTTAAAAACAATGATGCCATCGGAACAGTCAACCGGGGTGTCCCGTGCGAATCTGGATTATGTACCCTTTGCGATTCAGCCTGTAAAGGGAAATGTGAAACATGGCTCTCTTCGCTTAAGGGTAGAAAATTACTATATCCCAGGAATTTCGGGCAGACTACCTCCGGATCATCGTTGGTTTCTGCGATGGGTGTGGGATACCATTCCCTGAGAATCCAGGGGTATGCCTATGGAGCGAAAGGCATTGCACCACCCATGAGCAACAACCCGGATGACTGCCTTTTCACCAATGCCCAGGTTACAACTGCATTCGGGAATAAGGAAAAAACCAAGTGTCGTGTACCCATCATGACCGGGGCGCTGGGATCGACATTTATAGCCCGCAACTACTGGGAATCATTTGCTGTGGGATCTGCACTGAGCGGTATCCCGATCGTGGTTGGAGAAAATGTGGTGGGTGTTGATAAGGCATCGGTCATGAAAAAAGGGAAGATAGAGAAGGCGCCTGAGCTTGACCGGAGGATAGAGACCTTTTTCAGGTACTATGATGGTTACGGTGCCATGATCGTACAGATGAATGTGGAGGATACCAGAAATGGGGTGGCCGAATACATCATCAACAAATACGGCAACAAGGTGATCATGGAGCTCAAATGGGGTCAGGGTGCAAAAAACATTGGGGGCGAAATACAGGTAACCAACATCGAATATGCAAAATTCCTGAAAGACCGCGGATACCTGGTCGATCCCGATCCATACAATCCGACCGTAGAGGCAGCTTTTGAATCCAGGGCCATCAGTTCTTTTGCCAGGCACAGCCGGCTCGGCGGGACCGATCTCTCTTCACCGGAGGAGGTGAGGGATTCTTTTATGAACAGTGTGGCATACCTCAGAAAATTGGGTTTTTCACGAATTACTTTAAAGACCGGGGCATATGGTATGGAAGCCCTGGCCATGGCCATTCGTTTTGCTGCAGATGCCGAACTGGACCTGCTGACAATTGATGGTTCGGGAGGAGGAACCGGAATGAGCCCATGGAATATGATGCAGCACTGGGGGATCCCTTCTGTAGCATTGCATGCGAAGGCTTACGAGTATTGCAGGATCCTTGATGAAAAAGGTATCAAGGCCCCTGACATCTCCTTTGCAGGAGGATTTGCAAGGGAAGATCACCTGTACAAAGCCCTTGCCATGGGAGCTCCTTACTCCAAACTGGTCTGCATGGGCAGGGCCCCCATGATCCCGGGATTCCTTGGGAGTAACATTGAGGGGGTGTTTAAACCGGAGAAGAGGGCGGAATTACATGGACATTGGGAATCATTGCCTCCGGCAGTCAAGGAGTTTGGCAAGTATCCCGAAGAGATATTCGCCGGATGGGAACCGATCAAAGAGAAGGTGGGAAAGGATGAGATGAAGAATATCCCGTTTGGGGCCATCGCCATGTATGCATTTGCTGATAAGCTTGCATGCGGTCTTCAGCAATTTATGGCCGGGGCAAGAAAATTTAACCTCAGTGAGATCTCCAGGGATGATCTGGTGGCAGCCAACCGTGAAACCGAGGAGGTCACAGGCCTTGTATTTATGACCGATGCTAAAAATGAAGATGCCCTGAAAATCCTGAATAGCTGAGCACTGAGCACTACTTAAACAGCTCTTCATCCCTGATCAGCATCAGGATGGCAGAGTGGGGAATGATTACATACTTCTCGTTGTTGAACTCAAGTTCATATCCACTCTTCTGGAGGTAGATGGCCAGGTCCCCCTCTTTGGGTTGCAGGGGTACATATTTCACATCCTCGCTCTGATCCTTCCACGGTTCGTCCGAATCCTGTATGGCAGGAATAGGATAACCGGGGCCCACCTTCAAAACGTAACCACTGTGGATCTTCTCCTTCTCCTGAACCCCTGGCGGAAGATAGAGGCCCGACTTTGTCATCTCCTGCCGGTTTTTGGGTTTGATCAGCACCCTGTCACCCACCACAATGAATTTGTCAATGTTCTTCTCATCAATTTGCAAAGTCATTGTTGCTGCTTTTTTGGTTAAAAATCGAGGTTGCTTTTCAATACCTGCATTCCGCTTCTGCTCACCGGGACCTTGTTTCCATCCTTAAGGATCAGGATATAGTTGGTCTTCTCATAAGGCTCGATACGCTCAATGCAGGTGATGTTGGCAATGTAAGAGCGGTGCACCCTCACAAACTGCTCCTGATCCAGGTGGTTTTCAAAATACTTCAGGGTCTGCTGCTTCAGGTACTTTCCATCGTCCGTGTAGATCATCACATAATCATCCTGGGCCTCCAGGAAGTTAATATCATCCGTTGAAATGACATGGATCTTCCCCGTTTTCTTGATCACCACCCGGTGCAGTTTTTCATCACTGCCCGCCATATGGATCTTGATCTTCTCAATTCCGGATTTATCACTGTTAGAATCTGAGCGGCTCTCCAGACGGGTTCTGAGTTTCTCCATGGCCTCCCCAAACCGCTCGTGGGAGAAAGGTTTTAAAAGGTAGTCCACTGCATTCTGCTCAAAAGCCCGGATGGCATACTGGTCATAAGCGGTGGTAAAGATCACCTCCGGATGGTGCTCCAGCACCTCCAGCATCTCAAAACCTGTCAGCTTGGGCATCTGAACATCCAGGAAGATGGCATCAGGTTTTATTTCGTTGATCGCTTTCAGGCCGTCAAACCCGTTGTCGTATTCACCGACAAGTTCAACAGCGGAGAGGTCGTTCAGGTATGCCTTAAGCAGCTCCCTCGCCGGTTTCTCATCTTCAACGATAATGGTACGGATGGTGCTCATCGTTTTGTAAATATACGTGGAAATAAAATGGTTACCTCGAAAATCCCATGCTCTCCCCTCCAGTGAACCACTCCCTGTCCCTCATATGCCAGGTCGATACGCTTCTTCACATTATGGAGTCCGACCCCCGTCCCCTTTCTGCCGGGCATGGCCGGATCATAGTCGTTGCTGACCACAGTTTTCATCACTTCCCCCTCAGGATAGCAGTCAAACCGGATGGTGACCGGTTCAGTGCTTTCATAGACACTGTGTTTGATGGCATTCTCAAACAGGGGCTGGAAGATCATGGTTGGAACAGGAAAATCATCACATCCGGTGCTGATATTGAACTCAACCTTCAGTTTTTCACCAAACCGGACCTTCTCGATGGCCAGGTAGTCCTTCATCCGGCCTATCTCCTCCCTGAGCGGCACATACTCATTTTCACGATGTTTCAGAGAGTATCTTAAAAAATCGGAGAGTCTGATGATCATATCCCTGGCCTCATCAGGATTGGACATGGTCAGGGAAGCGATCGAATTGAGGGAGTTAAAGAGAAAATGTGGGTTGATCTGCGATTTCAGCATATCCAGCTCGGTATCCCTCACAAGGTTCTTCAGCCGCTCCTCCTGTCGTGTCCGCTCCTGAAGTTTTTGGGCCGAAGAGGTCAGGTAATATACCAATATCAGCACCAGGTAGACAAGACCCCCGAGCATCCCTCTGAAAACCATGGAACCATTAAGGAACTCTAAGTAAATATCATCCTGAATAAAAATCGCATTCAGCATTCCAACACTCAGCAACATCCATATTATCAGCACCAGTATTCCTGCAACAGCATGTGCCAGAAGTGAGTATAGAGGCGTATGCTTTTGAAAAGGAATATAGCGGGTGGGATACCACGCCAGCAATCCAAGGAGGCCGAACAGCAGGCTTGAAACCAGGGGATCGGCGATCACCACCGCAACTGAAAACTCCTGGAAATACCAGTAGACGACTCCCTGAACAGTTGCGATCAACAACCATACAAGAGAGTAGATCAGGATCGATCTTTGCTTACCGGTAATGGGATGACTCATGCTCAGAGGTAATTTACTATTTCTCCTCCTCCGAAGACAGCAAGCCCTGAGATAACAAGGGACCTGTCAGGCTCCTTCTCCACCATAGACCTGACCCGCTTATCTGAAAATCCCCCAAATATCGAAGTCACTTCGACCCTCACATCCCATCCTTCGGGGATGATGAATTTGGAACCTCCAAAGATCATCAGGACCTCCAGTTTATGCTGTCCCTCCGCCAGTTTTGCCCCGGACATATTGTACTTTGATCCGCCAAAGATGTTGGTGATCTTACCCCCCTGGAAATTCTGAGAATGGATAATCCGGTCACCTCCGCCGAATATGGCTACATCATCCAGGTAGTCCTCACCCGAAGCTTTTTTTTTATGACTGAAACTGGCCTCCCCGCTCCCGCGCCTTTTTGATCCGAAAATAACCACCAGTCCGAGAACGATCAGCATGGAGGGCCAGAACAATCTTTTCCAGTAGTATGGGATCTCCTCTATTATATCAGGTAAAAGAAAAAAGGTCCCTACGGCAATCAGGATGATTCCAAGGCTTTTGTCCTCCCTGTTTGAGAGAACAACAATACCCAGACCAATCAACAATGCCTCCCAGGTAAATATATACTCCCTGAAACTCCATGGTATAATATCAGCCAGATCTGCAATCAGGAACAGTCCCAGGAACATCAAAACAATGCCCAGCAGCAGATGTGCCCTTCCCGACCTTCTAAAATGTGGTTCTTGCTTTTCCATCTTCTTCAAAGTTATTTTGAATCAAATGTAAGACTCCAAAAACAGGTTTGAAAAGGAAAATCGGTAAACGGACCTCTTTTACCGGTAAACGTTCGAAGAGGGTTGTCCTGACGACTTAATACCTGGTGAGCTGAAAACTTAATAACGGTTCAGCCACCTGTAGCGCTGTGCAATATTCCCAAACTTTACAATAAATGAAAACTCGTGGGTTCCGTAGCTGTGCTTCATGATGCTGCCTAAGCCGATATCAAAGGCATAACCAAACATCAACCTGTCAACGCTAACTCCGGCCATCACAATGATTGTGTGACCTGTCCTGTATGAGAGGCCGCCCCAATAGGATTGCTGGTAATAGAGCTTTCCGGAAATATCCACCTGAAGCTCACCATTCTCTGCATACTTAACCAAAGTTGAAGGGGTCAGGATCACATCCCGTCTTACCTTAAAATCATATCCCCCCATCAGGTAGTAATTTCGCTCCATTTTGTAACGATCATACCCGGCATCTCCAATCTTCAGTGTGGACTCCAGCAACTGATCCACGGAAAAACCTGCCCAGTAATCCCTGGCAGAGTAGTACACCCCGACATCGGCATCTGGTATAAACACAGATTTACTGGCTCCCAACCAGAGTGCATCCCCGGGATCCTCGAGATTGATCAGATCATCATCAAGCCTGAACTGATATCCTGAAAAGGAGAGACCAAAGGACAATTGGGAATGCGGCATGGGGATGTGATAAGCATAGGTTGCTTTCAAACCTGTGCGCTCTACTGCACCGTTCCGGTCGTTATAGATGTAACCTCCAAGACCAACCTTGCCCCCTCTTGAAGTGGTTCTTCGCCGTCTTCTGATCGAAGAGCTGCGGGAGATATAACTATCTCTTATGATCCTGTGCTGGAAGCTTAACGCATAGGTACTGGGTGCTTCACTGAAGCCAACCCACTGTTCCCTGACAGTCAGGTTGGCAGCAGTATACCCCTCCGCCCCGGCTGCAGCAGGATTCAGCAGAAAGCCGTTCAGCATATACTGGCTATAGAGAGGCACCTGCTGGGCAGATCCTTCCAGCAGAAATGCTCCCAACAGCACAGTGATATAGATTATCCTTCTCATCATAGCTTCTAAACTACCTGATTACCGTAATAATTCCTGTGATCCTGTCTTTGTCACCTACATTCAGTTTGATCACAAAATGATAGGAGTCCATCGGCATCTCATTGCCATTCATATCCTTGCCATCCCATCCATCACCAGGATAACCTGGTTCGGATTTCCAGATAAGGGTTCCCCAGCGACTAAAGATCTCAACCTCAGCCTGGGGATAGCCGGTTAGTTTTGTAATGCTCCATGTATCGTTTGCACCATCACCGTTGGGTGTAATCGCTGTTGGAATATCCCTGAAGAAGAACTCAACATCACATGGATTAATGACGATGGTATCCGCTGATGTACATCCATACTGGTTCTCAACCACTACACCAATCTCCTGCCTTCCACCCGGGACCACAGTGATCTCCTGCCCGATATCCCCCGTGGACCACGTATAAGATGTCCCGTCTGGTCCGGCATCGAGAACCAGTCCCTCCGCATCACATATAGAGGTGTCACTGCCCAGTGCTACCACAGGAAGATCATTGACAGTCAGGTAGATGCTATCGCTCAATGCACAACCATATCCATCTGTTACCTCCACGCTGATCCATCCCTCCTGGAATGTTGAATATAATGGTCCGGTTGAACCATCGTTCCACAGGTAGGAGCTGAAGTCGCCCTCCGGTGTAATCTCAAAGAGCTCCCCTTCACACACATAGTCATCCTGACCCAGTTCAATATCGGGGCCCACTACCTGAACGGTGCCTGTCCTCAGCTCACCCGAACACCCATATTCACTGGTTTCCAGCACTGTGATGACGTAGGCTCCCTTCTCCATGGGCCAGTCTACGATAATAGAATCGCCAAAATTCCGGGTAATGGTACCACCCTCCACCGTCCAGTCGAAAGTAGAGGTCTCCCATCCCTCAACATAATAGGCAATCCCCGTGTCACCTGCACACACCGTCCACTGACGGTCCTGTGCCCCGGCAACCAGGCCCCACAACATCAGGAGCAATCCTGACAACGCTATGTACTTACCTAATCGCATTAATCTAATTCACAACTATCAAACTGTTAATCAACTATATGTTTAACCAAAAAGTATTCTATCAAAAATTCATTCACTTTTCATTATCTACTTCTGTCCATGTCGCTAAATACCCGGGCGTACCTCTCCTTTTCCCGTTGCAGGTCAATGCCCGGTCCGGGTGAGGCATCCGGATCATCCGGAGCCCTCAAACGTATGTATCTCACATGCATAAATGCATCTCTGTTACATTTTCTATGTCACTCTATTGTCCACAGTCATATACAACATGTCCAGTTTATCATTTTCGCCGGCGCACACCCGAACCACCAGGTGTATCGCCACTTATGGCGTACTCAATCTCTTCTCAATAACTTCCTACCTGCGTGTCAGGCTCGAGCTGCTGGAGATCACACCGGTAACAGGTACAGGATTCACTGTAATGGTGAATACTTCACCGGCCACTGCTACTGCAGGATCATTAAAGTCATCCTGGATAGTAGAGAGTGTAATGGTATAGGTTTGTGCTACAGCACCAGTATTAACCAACGCGTCAGGCAATGGAATGGTAACAGTAGCTCCATCGGAGGTTACCGTTCCAGCTCCGGCTGTACTATTGGATCCGGACCCTGTTAATGTCGCATCTGAAAAGGCAACATTGTATACCAGGTCAAATCCATCAGCGCCACTCTGACCGGCATCGGGAGCACCGGTGAGGTCGATGGTGACGCTGCCTCCGATCACATCTGCAGAACATACAGTCTGGTCGGGCGAAGTGACAGCATCAATGGCTGCTGACGGATCACTCCAGAAGGTGACATCCATCACCTGGACCACGCTTGGACAGGTTGCCCCTCCTGTAGTCTGCTTCTGAACAGTTACCTGACCCGCCTCAGAGGTAATTCCAGGTGCGGCATCAGCTGCCCAGGTTACATCAATACTGGTCAGGTCAGCTGTCCATGTAATTACATATGGATCGGCAGTTGTACCGGTACCAGAGGTTGGTGCAGGAGTTACACTGGTCGGTGCCGTTGGTGCCGCAATGGTCCATGTATACTCATCTGTAACAACTCCGGCTGCCACTGAATAGGTTGTGGTTCCCCCTTTTCGCTCTTCAACAGTCTGCGCGAAGAGAGCTCCAGAGAATAAAAACATAACGGTTACAGCCACGAAGGCTTTTGCTGCGATTGAATACTTTTTGGTTTTCATAACTTTTTGGTTTTTACTTGTGAATGAATTATTAAATGTTTGTTTTGTTTGTTTTACAGTTTTCATCTTATTTATCTCTTATAGTTGTTTTATCTTCTTGTTAATGAGGTGCTTGAACTAATTATTCCCGTAGAACCTGTTGCTACCTTATCGACCGTGATGCTGTTTGATACCGAACAACCTGAGCCAGATGTTATGGTTACACCCACACTACCCTGAACTGTCCCTGTCCAGTCGATATCTACAGTCGCACCGGTTGCCGGACCTGAAATAGCTCCGTTGGTCACCGTCCACAGGAAGGTGTGGCTGCCCGGATCAGTAACAAGATAGGTTTCCGATGATGGTGTACATACCGGATCAGATCCTGAGATCACAGGAGATGCCGCAGCAGTAACATTGATGTCAAATAAGCATACATCGGTCTGACCCGAACCATCCGTTGCCGTATAAGTAACCGTGGTGGTACCCACCGGGAACCGATCGCCCGGGTTGTGGGTAGAGGTAAGTACCACACCCGCACAATTATCGCTTGCAGTTGGCACAGTCCATGAAACCTCCACTTCACAGTAACTTGTATCAGCAGTAGCGTTTATATTAGCCGGACAGCCAGCAATTACCGGTGAGATGGTGTCCAGCAGGGTCACATCGAAAGCACATTGCTCTGTATTGCCTCCACCATCCACTGCAGTAAGGGTAATGGTCTGAACCGTACCCGCTCCCGAAATAACAGTACCGGGAACAGGAGCCTGGCTTACACCAACAGCTCCGGTAGTTGTGGCCCTGCCTGTATAATCCGGCAAGGTAAATTCACAATTACTATCTACGTGTTCACTTGTATCTGCCGGACAAGTAATTGACAATACAAAAGGATCGACCAGGGTAATATCAAAGGTGCACTGGTTAGTATTTCCGTTCCCGTCATCGGCTGTGATAGTAATTGTATGTACAGTACCCACACCATTTACTACAGTGCCTGCAACCGGATCCTGTGTAAGCGCAGGTGTTGCATTGCAATTATCTGACACAACAACCAGCCCGGTATAGTCAGGAATCGTAAAGTTGTCACTAACATCGACATCTTCGTTGCGATTCACAGGACAGGTAATAACAGGCGCTGCATTATCTTCAACCGTTACTGTTGCAACGCAGGTTGACTGAAGACCGCATTGATCCTGAACTGTGAGTGTAACACTGTTGGATCCAATATCAGCACATGTAAAGCTGGTCACATCCAGAGACATGGAAGCAATGCCACAATTATCACTACTGCCGTTGTCAATATCTGCAGCAGTAATCGTCACGTTGCCTGTTACGTCCAACTGTACGGTGATATCCTGGCAAGCAGCTGTCGGAGGTGTGACATCATCGATGGTGATGGTTTGAGTAACGTTGATCGTATTACCACAGTCGTCGGTTACTGAGTAGGTCCGCGTGATTACCTCTGGACAGCTGTTGCCATCGCT
>JBDLIQ010000134.1:0-9834 GCA_039714775.1 Bacteroidota bacterium | reverse complement strand
ACAGAACCTGGCTTATACAGTTGCTGCTTTTATAGAAGGCTGCCATAGCACACGCTTGGCAGCCTTTTTTCTTCCACCAGTCACCCTCACCCTCACCCTCACCAATCACCAGTCACCCTCACCATTCACCAATCACCATTCACCCTCACCAATCACCAATCAGGCTTTTCAAACAGGGCAGGGTCAATTTTTTTATTCACCTCCACCTTTTCGAGGTAGATTGTGGCAACCACCTCTCCATTCATCCGGGTAACAACCTGGTGTGCGAAAGGGATCCCTTTTACAGATTTATAATCGTTGAACAGAATCTCTATCTCTGTCTCCGAGCCGCCCAGAAGCCGGGTGGTTGTAATTCGGCTGATAAGGTGACTCTCGCGGTCAATGAAGTAGTGCCGGATATCCCCGCTGGCTGTGGTAAGTGCCAGGTGGTCCGTTTCCTCGCTATCCTGATCTGCATACGCAAGGGTATCTCCCCGTTCACTGTAATTCCACAGGGGATTTTCAAACTGTATCTGGCTCAACAGGGTCTCCAACTCCTGGCCCTTGATCTCAACAGGTTCCGGCATGCCCATGGCAGGGGCGTATTGCCAGCCGGTCTCGCCGTTATAGGTCTGTATTACTTTCGAACCCTGGTAATCACTTTCAACCCTGAGCTTAAGGGGCCTGGCCTGGTAGATTGTAAACCCCGATTCAAATCCGGTTTTCGAGTAGACATTTTTCCCCCTGGTGGTGATGGTCTGCACTTTAACCATCTTCTCCTGTGCCGCAGCTTTATAATGTGCCTCAAGGATGGGGAAAAGCTCCTGTGCGGAGAGCAAACAGGGAGAGAGGGAAGAGATCAATAGGGTGAAGGCTAAGACACGCATGCGAAGGATTGCTTTTGAGTACATTTGGGCTAAGATGATGAGGTATATCAATCGTTGATATGAGTTAAAGTGTCAATATTATAAGCACTGTAAATTATATGTATTGTGAATTATAATTTATTTAGATTATATTTATAATTATAATTAATGTGAATCATAATCCTTCATCTCTTCCCACAGCCGCTCGAGCCGCTTTCGCATCTCATCCTCACGGGGATTCTCACCCGGGCTGTAAAACTGCTGTTTCTCCAGCTCATCCGGAAGATACTTATCCTTTACGAAATGCTCGTCATAACTGTGGGCATATTTATAATCCTTGCCATATCCAAGCTCTTTCATCAGCTTGGTGGGGGCATTCCTTAAATGGAGAGGGACAGGCAAATTTCCGGTCTTGCGCACCAGCTCCAGGGCCTGGTCGATGGCGGCATAGGCAGAGTTGCTTTTGGGTGATGTGGCCAGGTAGATGGCCGTCTCCGAAAGGATAATCCGCGCTTCAGGCATGCCGATCATATGCACCGCCTGGAAACAGTTTGTGGCCATCAACAGGGCGTTTGGGTTGGCCAGACCGATATCTTCCGAGGCGAGGATCACCAGTCTTCGTGCAATGAACTTGATATCCTCCCCGCCCTCAAGCATCCGGGCCAGCCAGTATACGGCAGCATCGGGATCGCTTCCGCGTACCGATTTGATAAATGCAGAGATGATGTCATAGTGCATCTCCCCGTTCTTGTCATAAACAGCCATCTTCTCCTGCAGGCGCTCCTTCACAAGCTGGTTGTCAATGGTAATCTGCTGGTCTGTATTGAAATCCGGATCGGAGGTCTCGGACCGGATCACCAGTTCCAGGGTGTTCAGTAGTTTCCGGGCATCCCCTCCCGAATGTTTCAACATGGCCTCATGCTCTTTTACCTCGATCTTCAGCTTCTTCATGTAGGTGTCCTTCCGGAGTGCCCTGCTGAGCATTCCAAGCAGGTCCTTTTCCGTAAGCCCGTTCAGGATATATACCTGGCACCTCGACAGCAGGGGGGAGATCACCTCGAAGGAGGGATTTTCAGTGGTGGCACCGATCAGGGTGACAATCCCCTGTTCAACAGCACCCAGCAATGAGTCCTGCTGTGATTTGCTGAACCGGTGTATCTCATCGATAAAAAGGATGGGGTTGGGTTTGTTGAAAAACTGGTTCTTCTTTGCCTTATCGATCGTCTCCCTCACATCCTTCACTCCCGACTGTACCGCACTGAGGCTGTAGAAGGGCCTGTCCAGCTGTTTTGAGATAATGGTGGCCAGGGTAGTCTTCCCCACACCGGGCGGTCCCCAGAGAATAAAGGAGCTAATGGAACCTGAAAGCACCATCTTCCGTATAACAGCATCAGGGCCCACCAGGTGCTCCTGCCCGATGAAATCATCGAGTGTTCCGGGACGAAGCCGGTCAGCCAGAGGCTGGTTGGGAAACTGGAATCCTGGAGACATGATAACAAACGTACGTAAAGTTTTGATTAGTTTATATATTTGCAAGAAAGAGGTACGAATGAAACGTCCAACAACTATTTTCCGAAAAAGAACATGGGTACCCTTGGTGCTGCTGTTGTTGTTAAGCTTCACCATACCGGCCGGGGGACAACAGGCATCGACGGACTTTATCTACGGTGGGGTGGATGATGCAGAAAAGATCCTGCAGGCCTACCTGGAGCCCTTTGCCAACATCCTGGGCTCGAACCTGAATGCGGGCTGGTACAATACAGCCAGGCCGCATGAACTCGGGGGACTCGATGTCACCTTCACTGTAAGCATGGCAAAGGCCCCTGCCAGCCTGCTCACCTTTGATGTTGCTTCTCTGGGATTAAACGGGCAGATTGTGCCTGGCACATCGTCCATGGCACCAACAATTTCGGGAAGCATGGAGGAGCGCCCCACGCTTTCCTATACCGAGCAGGTAGAGCTTCCCGATGGCACCACACAGGATGTTGAATATGCAAGATACACCCTGCCCAATGGATCAGGGGTGGACTATTTTCCACTTCCCATGTTACAGCTCACCGTGGGATTGCCTTACGGAACCGATGTATCGGCCCGGTTTGTACCGATGGTATTACTGGGCGACAGGGGCGAGATCGGACTCTGGGGAGTAGGGGGTAAGCACTCTCTGTCGCAGTGGCTTCCTGTGATCAAGGAGATAGAGCTACTGGATATTGCCATCCAGGGGGGCTATACCAAAGTCACCTCATCGGTCAATGTGGATGTAGTACCTTTGGAGGATGTGGGTGGTACTCCTGTTGTGGATCCCTATCCCGACTTCGACTGGAATGATCAGTTCGTGGTGCAGCAGGTATCCGGGTGGACACTCAACCTGATTGCCTCACAAACGATTTCGGTGCTCACCATTTATGAAGGAATCGGGTATGCCAATTCACTTGTGGCGCTGCAGATGGAGGGTCACTACCCGATTCATACTGTGATTACTGACATCGAAAACGTGGATATCGGTAAACCCACCTATGAGGTTATGGAGAATCCTTTTCTCTTCAACTATGAGAACCTTAACAATCTGAGACTGAACATAGGAGCCCGGATCAAGCTGGGCGGGCTAACCCTTCATTACGATTTTACCCACACACTCTACGCAACACACTCGGTGGGCATCGGGATATCATTCCGTTAAAAACCGTTCAGCTCCATGGTTACTGTCGGGATCAGCAACAGCCATCCAAGAAAGATCAGGATGGCCATAAAGGGCAACACCCATTTAAGCCATTTTTCATAAGGTATCTTAGCAACCCCGAGTACACCGATTAACACAGGTGATGTGGGGGTGATCATGTTGGTGAACCCGTCTCCCAGCTGGAACGCCATCACCGTGGCCTGGCGGGATACGCCGATCAGGTCTGAGAACTGCGACATGATGGGCATGGTCAGCGCCGCCTTTGCCGAACCACTTGGGATCACCACATTGATCAGGGTCTGTATCAGGTACATCATGCTCACCGAGGCCAGCTTGCCAAACTCCTGCATCGACCGGGCCACCTGGTAAAGCAGAGAGTCGATCACCCTGCCATCTTCCAGTATCACAAGAATTCCACCTGCCAGGCCCACCACCACAGCTGCAGAGAGGATGTCTTTCATCCCCTCGATAAACAGCTTCGTGATCCGGTTGGGGCCCTGGTTCATGGCGATACCAGAGAATATTCCCATCACAAAGAAGAGGGTGGCTATCTCCTTCACAAACCATCCGTACCCCATCACCCCGATAATCAGGTAAATAATGGTAAACACCAGAAGGTTAAGTACGAAAAAATGAACCGATTTACGCAGTGTTACAATGCCTGAAACCGCAAACAATACGGTCGTGACAGGCAGAAACCAGAAGCTCTGTTCACTGTTTCCGATGCGAAGGGTGGAGGAGGGCTCCAGGATGGCAAAAAGAGCCATTCCGGCCAGCAGGATGACAAATGAGATCCAGGCCGAAACCGGGGTGTGGTACTCCAGGGCATCCAGATCGACCTGCTCCCTGCTACGCCAGTAACCGTCTGACTCGTAAACGGGTGACAATTCGGGTTTCACTCTGATCTTTGCGGCATACCTGAGCACCCAGCCAATACCGACCACATTGATAACCAGCCAGACAACCAGCCTGTACTCAATGCCAGAGAAGAGCGGAAGATTCGACAAACCCTGGGCGATACCGATGGTGAAAGGGTTCAGCAGTGCCCCGGCAAATCCAAGCCCTGCGCCCACAAAACACATACTCAATCCCACAATGGAATCATAACCCATGGAGATGGCCAGCGGGACAAATATAATGATGAAGGCGATGGTCTCCTCGCTCATCCCAAATGTTGCGCCAAAAACACTGAATATCAACATGATCAACGTAATGATCATGTTGTCGACCCCGATCCGCCTGAATAGATTTATACTTTCAAGTCTTCTTACCCGGCGCAGAAATGACTGGATCCCCACATCAATGGCTTTGCTGTCATTCATGATCCAGAATGCTCCACCGATAATCAGGATAAATACGATGATATCCGCTTTCCCGGCAAATCCGTCAAACAGGGCACTGAACACCTGCCAGGTCTGCGGAACCTTGTCAGCCGCCTGAAAAGAGCCCTCTACAATCACCTCCCGGGGGGTTCCGTTCAGATCGATGGTCTCTCTCTCAAATTCGCCACCCGGAAGGATCCAGGTCAGCATTGCGGCCGCTATGATAAATCCAAAAACAATCACATATGTGTGGGGAATCGCAATCTTTTTAGCCATAACACAGGTGGTTTGAAACAGTACAAAGATTAAAAATTCTTAATTTTAAACCACAAAAAAGTATCATGGCATGAGAATAGCCCCAATAATAAGGTGCAATAAAGGCACAATAGGTTTGTTGCTCCAGCTCCTTTTCATAACAGTTACAGCCGCCGCTCAGGAGAGGTTTCCGACTGACAGTCTGCGTTCTGAACTGGAAATCCAGACCGTTGATTCGGTTCGTTGCAGGCTGATGCTTGAAATCGCGACAGCATCCAAAACCACAGACACCACATCTGCCCTGGAATTCCTGGATCAGGCGAAAGCGCTTGCCCGGGAAAGCGGGGGTATAAGCTGCCTGGGAAGGGCCTGTGAAATCAGGGGGGAGATGCATGCATATTTCGGACAATACGACATGGCCATCATGGAGTATGACCGGGCGTTGGCCTTCTACAACGAGGCTGACAATGATATCGGGTATTACGAAACTCTGAAAGATAAAGGCAATATCCACCTGTTCATGGCAGAGTATCCCCAGGCCATGAGCTACTATGAAACAGCACTTGATTACTACCAGCGAAACGGAATGGTCCAGGGGGCAAGCCGCTGTTTGAATAACATGGGGATCATCTACAAGAACAGGGGAGAGTATGTGGAGGCCCTTACCGTCTATGAAGAGTCTGTCAACATTATAGATAGAGAGGAAAATCCCAGGGAAATTGCCCAGGGCTACATCAACATGGGCAATGTGTTTGTCTACCTGGGAAGCTATGAGCAGGCACTTGAATACTATGAGATGGCCCTGGAAATTGCCGAGAGTCTGGCAAGTAAGAAGGATATCGCGTTGTGCCTCATGAATGCCGGTGTGGTGCAGAATAAGTGCAGTAATTTTACAGAGGCCGATAAATTCTACAGGAGAGCACTTAAACTGGCCATGGAGATCGGGGACCCGGTGCTGATCTCCAACAGCCTTATAAATATCGGGACCAACTACTCAGAGATGGGCAGGTTGGAGGAGGGACTTGAACAGGTTGTTCAGGGTTGTGATATTAAAGGAGAACTTGGAGATGAACGGACCATTTCGAACTGTTATATCCACCTTGCCGGGATTCGTCATAAAATGAAAGAGTACGACCGTGCCATCGAGCTGTTCATGGAAGCGATCCCCGCCAAAGAGGCCCTTGGGGACCAGGAGGGGCTGATAAGATGCTACCTGGGACTGGCCAGGGTGAATTTTGACAGGAAAAGCTATCCGGTGGCCAATCAGATGGCGGACCGGGCCCTGGAGATCGCTGAGGAGATCAATGCCCTGGAGCATATTGCCACCGGTTATGGTATCAAGCAAAAGATCGCAGGGTCAACGGGTAATTATCGCTCCGCATACCGGTACGCCATGGAATTCAAAAAATATGACGACAGCCTGGTGGATGAAAGCACCTCAAAGGCGGTGATGGAGATGGAGTTCAGACACAGATCAAAGATCCTGGAGAGGGAGAATGAGAACCTGCGGATCCAGTCGGGGCTCACCTCTGAACTGATGAAGAAAAGAAACGCATTTCTTTACAGCATTGCGGGTATCGCTATCCTCCTTGGTGCCGGTTTGTTGCTGGGCCTCTATTTGCTACGTAAACTGAGGTATACATCCTTTAAACTGGAAGAAAAAAACCTGGTGATTACCAGGCAAAACCTGAAACTCGATGCATTGAACAGGACCAAAGACCGGATGATGTCGATCATTGCGCATGATCTCCGGGGTACCATAGGCAACCAGCTGACTGCCATTGATGTATTGCACCGGCTGGAGGCCTCTGATAAAAAAGAGATCAACAGGAAAAAGCTTCTGGGGAACCTGAAGCACTCGGCATCCTATTCTCTCGAGCTGCTTGAAAACCTGCTGCACTGGTCGAGGCTGGAGGAGAGTGACACCTTTTTTCATCCCGAAGAGATCAACCTCTCCGTGGTTGTAAAGAGCTGCATCGACCTCTTCGATGAGACGGCCCGGCAAAAGGAGATATCCATCGAACTGCAGATCGGTGAGTCGGTCAAACTAAAGGCAGATAAGATCATGTTTGAGATCATCATCAGGAACCTTCTCTCCAACTCCATTAAATTTTCTGAGCGGGGAGGGAGCATCATCCTCTCTGCTGTTGAAGATGAGTCGTTGATCCATTTTGAGATTGCTGACCAGGGGGTTGGTATGAGCGCAGATCAACTTGACAAAATAATGAACAACGGGGGGTATACCATGAGGGGAACGGCCAATGAGAAGGGAGCCGGTATCGGGTTGGTACTGATTCGGGAGTTTACAGCCATTCATAATGGGGAACTTACCATAGAAACTGAGCCTGAAAAGGGTACCCGGATGATGATTGCTTTTGCAAAACAGAGCTGAACAGACCCTAACAGACCTGAATATGGCTGGAATTGACCGGTATAGCGAGGAGTTAAGGAGGGAGATTCTCACCCACTACAAGGGGCTTATCAGCGCCAGCAGGGAGGAGTATGACCGGGAGGGGATGAAGATGATCCGGAAATCGGTCGATTTTATCATTGAACAGACACCGGAGGAGCACACCGGACCCGGTCAGCACCTGGTGATCAATGCCATCGGACTGGCAGGGATGACAGTATCAGAGCTGGGGCTCGATGCACTGGGAGTCTCCTCTGTATTGATTATGCATGGTGTGGAGCAGCAATTTGTCACCCTTGATCAGGTGACTGAAATGCTGGGAACACGCATCTCCGGGATCGTGGAAGAGTGGCTCAGGATCAGCGATCTGGACACCACAACCAGCAGTACACAGGCGGAGAATATGCGCAACCTGATCCTTACCCTGGCCACCGATTTCCGGGTGATCCTGGTAAAGATTGCGGAACGCCTGTTCCTGATGAGAAGAATGGAGGAGCTGACCGAGAAGGAGCAGATTGCCCTCTCTGTAGAGGCCAGGTACATATACTCTCCGCTGGCACACAGGCTGGGTCTTTACAATGTTATGTCAGAGATGGAGGATCTTGCCATGAGTGTTCTTGAAAAAGAGGCCTATCAAAGCATTGATTCCAAACTAAAGGCCGCAACATCAAAGAGGAACAGGTTTATCAGCCAGTTTCTGAAACCCATAGAGGAGGAGTTGGAGAGGGAGAAGGTGAAGGCAGATATCAAGGGAAGACCAAAGGCTATCTCCTCCATCTGGAGAAAAATGAGGAAGCAGAAGGTCGATTTTGAGGAGATCTATGACAAATTTGCCATCCGGATCATCATCGATACAACACCGGCAAAGGAGAAGGCCGATTGCTGGAGGGTCTACTCCATCATCACGGACCATTACCAGCCCAACCCTGAACGGCTGAGGGACTGGATCTCGGCTCCAAAATCGAACGGGTACGAGTCTCTTCACACCACTGTGGTGGTCCCTGGTGGCGACTGGGTGGAGGTTCAGATCAGAACCCGCCGCATGAATGAGATTGCCGAAAAAGGGCTGGCGGCACACTGGAAATACAAGGGAATCAAGGGCCAGGCCGGTATCGATCAGTGGATTGCAAGGGTTCGCGAAGCACTTGAAAGCTCTGATGAAGAGACCAACAGTCTGATCGAGGATCTGAAACTGAGCCAGTTCAGCAAGGAGCTCTTTGTTTTCACCCCCAACGGCGATCTGAAAAAATTTCCCGAACAGGCAACCGTTCTCGATTTCGCATTTGATATCCACACCGATGTGGGTGCTTCATGTGTGGGAGCGCGTGTAAACGGAAAAAATGTCCCGATCCGGTACAAGTTGCAGAACGGGGATAAAGTGGAGGTGCTCCGCTCCAGGAACCAGAAACCCAAAGTGGACTGGCTCAATGTGGTGGTCACATCAAAAGCCAAAAACAAGATCAAACTTGCGTTGAAGGAGGAGAAACTCAAGGAGTCGGACGAGGGCAAGGAGATACTGAAGCGAAGGTTCCGAAACTGGAAAATCGATTTCGACGACACCAGTGTGCGAACAGTGATCCAACACTTCAAATACCGTGATGCCATAGACCTCTATTTTGATGTGGCCACAGAGAAGGTGGACCTCCTGCAGATCAAGGAGTTACTTACCAGTGAAAAGAAGCTGGAAGAGAGCAGGCCCGAGCCCATCGAAGAGTCAGCAGTGGAGAAGCTGGTCAGCAGTTCAACCCCCGAAACCGGCGATTTCCTGGTGATCGATGACAAGCTGTCCAATGTGGAATACAGACTGGCCAAATGCTGCAATCCGATTCACGGTGACTCCATTTTTGGATTTGTGACCATCAACTCCGGGATCACCATCCACAGAAAGAACTGTCCCAATGCACAGCAGTTGCTCTCCAGGTACGCCTACCGGGTTGTGAAAGCCCGCTGGAGCCAGACCGATGAAGGAGTCAACTTCATGGTCACACTTCAGGTCACCGGGGTGGACGAACTGGGCATTGTAAGCAACATATCCGATGTGATCTCAAAAGATCTGCAGGTTAATATGCGCTCGATCACCATCGACTCCAACGACGGCCTCTTCGAAGGCAGCATCACCCTCTTCGTAAAGGACACCCAGCACCTCGAAGCCCTTATCCGGAAACTTAAGAAAGTCAAAGGGGTGATGAACATCCGTAGAACCAATTAGTCACCACTCACCCTCACCAATCACCAGTCACCAATCACCCTCACCAGTCACCAGTCACCCTCACCAATCACCCTCACCAGTCACCCTCACCAATCACCAGTCACCATTCACCA
>JBDLIQ010000133.1:0-9927 GCA_039714775.1 Bacteroidota bacterium | reverse complement strand
TCCAGCAGCTCCTTCACAATCTTGGCCAGGGGGAAGGAGCCGTGCTGGAGGACCCCGTTAAAGGTGATGATCTTCTTTCCCTCATGGTGGATGCCGTCACGGACCACGTCTGACTGGTAGTCATAAACCGATGTCACATGTTTCAGGGTGGGATCGCTCCTGGTGTCGGTGATTTTAAGCCTGGCCAGGTTCACCGCGTCATCGGTGGAGGTGTGGTACCTCTCCTGGTGCAGGTCAAGGGCATAAAACTGTTTCTGCGTGTCCCGCAGCATCATCTTGCTGGACGAAAGCTGCAGGATCTTTTTGGGGTAGGCCGGTGAGAAGCGAAGGCTCACACCCCCGTCCACAATATATTTTCCCAGCCCGAACGCCACCTTGGCAATGCCGTCCCCCGGCCTCTCCGGTGCAATGGGATAGAAGTTGATGGAGCGGGCCACTCCCGAGATGGTAGGGTAGTAATAGTCGCCATGCCGTGTGCCACACACCTCCTGGATCACGATGCCCATCTTCTCCTCGTCGATCACATTGGAGGTGGCCTCGATGTACGCCTTGCTCTCCTTAAAATAGACCGATGCATAGACCGATTTGATGGCACTGCAGAGCAGCTCCATGGTGCGGGCAGGGTCCTCACGGCTGACCGGGATCATGTAGGTGGAGTAGATGCCGGCAAATGGCTGATAATGTGAATCTTCCAGTTTGCTTGAAGAGCGGATCGCAATGGGTGCCTCCACCACCGAGATCACCGTATAGAGGTCCTGGTGCAGCCATCCCGGCAGTTTGGCCGATACAAAATGGTCCAGGATCTCCTCATCCGGCAGATCCGATTCCCCGATCTGGTAGAGGTCGTTTGTCTCCATAAACTCATCAAACACATCGGTACTCAGCACCACCGTTTTCGGCACGGTGATCACCACATTCTCAAACTTGCTGTAGAGGCTGTGCTTGGCAATAACCGAATTGATAAAGGCCAGTCCCCGCGCCTTCCCGCCAATGGACTCATCACCAATCCTGGAGAAGGTCCGGTAGGAGTCGTGGCTGTTCCTGTCAAACTTGGCAATGATCCCCCTCCCCTTGCTGATGCGGTAGCTGGAGATCGCCTCATGCAGGTAGTTCCGTATCCCGTCCGGGGTAGTGAAATCTTCGTTCCTTACATATTTAAAGAGCTGTGCCACCGGGAAGATGGCCCGGGCATTGAGCCATTTCGAAAAGTCGTTCCTCTCTGCATGAAAGGCAAGCACCTCATCCGGGATCTCCCTGATCCGGTGCTGAAGGGCCTGCAGGTCCACGGCCCGCGCCACCTCTTCCAGCGTCTGAGGATCCCTGAAAATAAACTCTCCGAAGGCAAAGTTCCGGATAATGAAATTCCTCAGCTCCAGGGAGAGGGATTTGGAATACTTGTGCATAAATCCCACCCCCATCTCCCGGGCCAGTGGTTCATTGGAGAGGTCGGAAGATTGCATCAACGCCGGCATGTGGGGATCATCCTTGCGCATCTGCTCCACCAGCTGGATACCCAGCTTCCGCTCCTTGTCACGCGTATCCCCCTTCTTGAAACTCACATCGCTGATCACCCCAAGCAGGTTCTCCTTGTAGCTTTCATAGAGCGTCATGGCCTCATCGTAGGTCTTGGCCAGCAGGATCTTGGGCCGCCCCCTCATGCGAAGCATGCGCTGGTGTTCGTTCAGTGCCTCCTTCACAAAATTGCGTGACTGCTGCATCACGATCTTGTAGAGTTCGGGCAGGTAGGTGGAGGCGTAACGGATCGAATCCTCCACCAGGATGATGCACTGTACCCCCACCGTTTCGATGTCATAGGGTGCGTTCATCTTGTCCTCGATCAGTTTAATAATGGCCAGCAGCAGATCGGCGTTCCCCAGCCAGCAAAAGACATAATCGATGGCCGAAAGGTCCTCATTCTGCAGGCGAAGACTCACCTCCCGGTTGAAATGGGTAAGCACCACAATGGGCACCTCTTCGTACTTCTCACGAATTCTTTTGGCCATTGTAAACGCATCATCCTCCCCCAGGTTCAGCATCTCGATCACCAGGTCGATATCCTCCTCCTCCATGATGCTGAAAGCCTCTGTGGTACTGGTGGCCTTCAGGAATACCGGTGGATAGCGAAGGTTCAGGGAGACATACTCATTGAAGATCTGCTCATCGATGCGCCCATCCTCCTCCAGCATGAAAAAGTCGTAGTTGCTGCTGATGATCAGGACCGTACGGATCCTGCGCTGCATCAGCATGTTGAATGCAGTGGGGCTGAAATCTATGGTGGGATAGTTCATCTTAACAAGCATCAGTAATTGACCTGCCGGAATATGGGTCTATGGTTCTATTCCATTCCCGGGGATACATGCATGTCTCAATATAGTAGAAATTCTCTTCTTTCCGTCCATCATGATACAAACAGGCTCCTTAAAACGGATCTGTTTCACAAACCCGGTCTCCTCAATAAGCTTCTGTGATTCCAGCTCTTCCCAGCGGATGAAAGAGGTGCGCACATCGTGCTGTATGCTGAAGTAACCCACATTCATGGAGGTCACATTGTGGAAGAAGTGGGAGCCCAGTGATGCATCGAGCGGGAACTCCTCCAGGCTGGTCTCCACAATCACACGGGCATTGGAGATCTGGGACCAGTTGACAGGGATCCCGATAAAGGGATCGCGGGTACCCCACCTGCCCGGACCGATGAGGATGTATTTTCTATCTTCGGCAACCAGCTTTCGGTTCATCTGCTCGATCTCTGCTGCAATCTCCCTGGTCCGCATCTTATCAAAGCTGCCGGGATCTACATAGACCAGGTCAGTGATATCATCGATACGCCCGTTGCCCATACTCCGCTCCGCATAAATAATCATGTCGTCACGGGAGAGCGAATCTGTATCAAATGTGTACTCACCCCCTGTTCCCAGCATCGGTTTAATCTGGAGGATAAAAAAGGAGGGCTTCCCGTTTTCGGCCCTGTCCAGGTCCACCGCGTACTCCAGCTCCACCGGCGATCCCAGTGCCTCCTTCCCCACATCCATGATCAGGTTCAGTGCCCTGGCCATGGGAACATATTCATACTTCAGGATGTTGGCAAAATTGAGGATCCGCGGTCCCGGAGTGGAGAGCCCGGGCTCGATCCGCTCGTTGTTCGCATCGTACACCGAGGCCAGGTGTTTCAGTACCCCCTGCGTCTCCGCTTCGGCGATGGGCAGCCTGTGAAGGTTCGCCTCCGATCCATCGTTGCAGAAATCCACATCCGAGTTGATCATATCCAGGGCAAGGAACTCCACCTGGGAGTCGCGCAGCTGACTCTGCAGCGAGCTCATCTCCAGGTTGGGATATTTGGGAGAGAACCGGTAGGCCCGCTCCCCGTTCACCACATAGTGCCCCAGTCCAAGTCCGGCGATAGCAAATCCATCCTCCGGCTCCATATGGGCCACCGGATAGTAGTTGTGGGATTGCCCCGTACCACTTATGTGCGGGTAGAAATGGTCCTGGTGGTAGGTACCCACCACATCCTGGATCACCACGGCCATCTTCTCATCCTCCAGTTTGAAGTTGATGGCCTCAAAATAGCGCCTCGACTGAGGCGAATAGATGGAGGAGTAGACCAGCTTGATGGCATCTTTCAATTGCTGAAAGCGCACCTTGAAATCGGGATGGTTGTTGGGGATCAGGTAGGTCTCAAAGATCCCGGAGAAGGGCTGCATGGTGGAGTCCTCCAGGAGGCTGGAGGAGCGTACCGCCAGCGGCCGGTTCACCACTTTAAGCAGCTCCTTCAGCCGTTTCTCCAGGTTGAAGGAGAGCTCCCCGTTCAGGAAAAACTGACGGATCCTTGCATAATTGTTCTCCACATAGATCAGTTCATTCAGGTTGTTCCGCTCCATGAAGATGTCAAATTCATCGGTCCCGACAATGGCCGTCCGGGGTGTCCGGATATTCATCTCGGGAACGATCTCCTGAAAGTTCAGGTTGTAGATAAGCGTATTGATAAAGGCGCACCCCCTGCCTTTTCCGCCCAGGGCCCCGCTTCCAAGCCGCACAATATTGGACTCCTCCAGAAGGGCGGTCTCCTCGAAATTAACCACCTTCCCCGTGTTCGATTCGTTCCTGTACTTCTTGATCACATACTGCAGGTAGTTCCTGAATTCGTCCGGAGTCTTAAAATCGGTCACCTTCACCGGGTGGATCATCTTGGCGATCTTGATCTCACCCCGTGCCATCAGCCACAGCGAGAAATGGTTTCGTTTGCCATGATAGACCAGCGATTCGCTGGAGATGGATTTGATCTGCTTTTCGAACTCCCTCAGCGATTTGGCCTCCGCAATCTTCCTTCCGCCCGAATCACGGTAGACAAAATTCCCGAATCCCAGGTGGTGCATGATAAAATTGCGGATATCCTGCAGCAGGGTTTCGCTGTTCTTGTTGATAAAGGTGGATTTAAGCTCGAAGGCACGGCGGGAGTTTTTGATGTCGGAGGACTGGATCACTGTGGGGAGCCCCTTGATCAGCTCCCGGGTATGGATCGCCAGGCTGAAGCCTGCGTTCTCATCGAGCACTCCTGCCTTTTCGAACTTCACATCGGTGATCAGGCAGAGGAGCGACTCCTGGTACTTCTTCACCATCTCCACCGCCTCCTCGTACCCGGTGGCCAGCAGGATCTTGGGCCTTGCCCTCAGCCGCAACACCTTGAAGAGCTCATCGGTACTCACATCCTCAATGATCCTTTTGGTCTGCTCGAGGACATTGTTATAGAGGAGTGGCAGGTAGCGGGAGTAGTACATCTCCGAGTCCTCTACCAGCAGGATCACCTTCACCAGTCCCAGTTCGGTATCGTTCTCCACATTCACCTTGTCCTCCAGGTGTTTCACCATGGCAAAGAAGATGCTCGACTCGCCGTTCCAGACAAAGAGCCGGTCGATGTTGCTCAGTGAGGGGTTGGTCTCCTTGAAGGAGGAGACCTCACGGTCGTTGTTGAGCAGCACATAAATGGGGATGTAGGGAAAATCCTCTTTCACCCGGACCGCGATCTGCATGGGCGTTACTTTGTCGGTTCCGATCATCAGGATCACCATATCGAAGTGCCTGAAACTCAACTGCTCAATGGCCTCATCGTAGTTAGAGACACCGGTCACCCGCGGCATGGAGGTGAGGTTCAGCTGGGCATACTCTCCAAGGATGTGTTCCGAGAAACGGCCCTCCTTCTCAATGCTGAAAGCGTCGTACAGGGTGGCCACCAGGAGGATCTCCTTCACCTTGTACCGCATCAGGTCATGAAAGATGTCCCGGTTGGCATTCTGGTTGCTCAGAAATTTCTGGAGCAACATGCGGGAGTTCACCTCCCTGGGTTGCTGGAACTGGCTGATCTCCTCCCGAATGGTATCCTCTTCGCTGCTTCGTTGAAGAATCTTGCGTGCCTCCTGGGTGTTCAGAAAGTTGGAAATAATGCTGGAAAGGTTCTCTATAAGTTGCCGCTCCTCCTTGAGAAAAGGTCCCTCATCCATCCCGGGGGTACCCTTCTGTTTCGTGCTGCTCTTCTGCCCGGGGATACTCTTCAGCTTGGCAAACTCCTTCAGGTAGAAGATCTCTATCTCACCCTTCCGGTTGTCAATGGTCTCAAACTTCTGAGCCTGCCTCCACTCCCCCTCACGAAATCCGGGACTCTCAAAAGCCTTCCCTTCAAACCGTATCCTGGCCACCGCCAATTCCGGGTATTGCCATGCCTTGGGAAGAATCCGTACGATCTGGGCCAGGGTCTCCTCAAGGGTTCGGTTCTCCTTGATGATCTGGGTGGTCTCGTTGATGCATGTGAGCTCCTTCAGCCGCTCCTTACGCTCAGTGATCAGCCGTTGTATCTCCTCTTCCGATCTGGGTTTAATAGTCACTTGGGTCGCCGAGGTTAGTGGTTAGTTTTTAGCTTCGCAAAAGTTAGTGGTTAGTTTTCAGACTTCCTAACCACCCAACTACTCAACCACCCAACAAACCAACTGCCCGACTAACTGACTCGGTTCCTACTCAACTACCCAACTATCCATTTGATTCAAACACATTCCCACTATTCAGCAGGTCATCCATGTTCTTAATCGGAGAGGTCTCTTTGGCATGATCGACCATGTTAGAGAGTTCCGTTTCATATACAGTAGAGTCAACAGCGCGGATCACACCCATGGCCACCGGAAAATCGGGCAACCCCATACGCACCAGCCTGTAGTGGTTGACATCCTCATAATCATGGGCATTGTGGACAAGCAGGTCCTCTTCAGTAACCCCGTCCTCTCCAATGGTGACAGCCTCAAGCCTGTTGCACCGCATCATCAGCCCCTTGTCACGGTTTGCTCCGTAAATCATCGGTTTTCCATGTTCCAGGAAGATCTGGTGGTCCTTCCGCACATCCTTACCGGTAATGTCCTTATGCACCTGGTTGGCAAAGATCACGCAGTTCAGCAGGATCTCCACCACACTGGTTCCTTTGTGTTCGGCAGCAGCCTTGAAGACCTTTCGCATCATCTTTGGATCACTGTCCACCGTGCGGGCAAAGAATGTACCCTGTGAACCCATGGCCAGTTCGCCGGGATTGAAGGCATTCTCAATGGTCCCCTCGGGGGAGGTCTTGGTCACACTTCCCTTGGGTGTGGTTGGTGAATACTGCCCTTTGGTCAGACCGTATATCTTGTTGTTAAAAAGCAGGATGTTCACATCGATGTTCCTTCGCATGATGTGAATGAAGTGGTTCCCGCCAATGGCCATGGAATCACCATCGCCCGTAACGATCCAGACACTCAGGTCCGGATTGGCCGTCTTGATCCCCGATGCAATGGGATTGGCCCTTCCGTGCATGCTGTGGAAGCCGTACGTGTTGATGTAGTAAGGGAAACGGGAAGAGCATCCGATTCCCGATACAAAGACCGCATTCTCCTTTGAGACGCCTGTTTCGGGCAGCACATTCATCACGGTGGAGAGCACAGCGTGACCGCCGCACCCTGCGCACCATTTAACAGGGCCTCCCAGTTTAAAATCCTCCTTTGTCGCAATACTGACTGGTTCAAAATTTGCTTCCATGATTATGACTCTATGGTGTCCAGCACCTCGTGTAACTTAACTTTCAATTCATAAATAAAGAGGGGCAGCCCCTGTACCTTGTTGTACTGAAGGTACTCAAACTGCGGATGTTTAGAGCGCAGGTAGCTGGCAAACTGGCCCAGGTTCTGCTCACAGACCAGGATCTTCTTATACCTGGAAAATACCTCCTCCGTATTGGCCGGCAGCGGGTTGATGTAGGTGAATTGCGCCAGGGCAATGGATTTCCCCTCATCCTGCAGATCCGAAACAGCACTGACCAGTGCCCCGTATGAACCTCCCCAGCCCACCACCAGCAGGTCGGCCTTCCCGGGCCCGACCACCTCCTGTTCAGGGATAAATTCGGCCACCTTCTGTACCTTGGCATCACGCAGATTCACCATCGCCTCATGGTTCAGGGGATCGTGCGACACCTCACCGGTCACATCAGCTTTCTCCAGTCCCCCTACCCTGTGCCTGAGACCTGGTTGTCCCGGAATGGCCCAGTAACGGTTTAGCCGTTTGGGATCCCTTTTGTAGGGATAGTAATCCTTAGCATTGTCAGCTACCATGGGAGGTTTAATCGCGGGCATATCTTTCATCGCGGGGATCTTCCACAATTCGGACCCGTTGGCCAGGTAACCGTCGGTGAGCAAAATCACAGGTGTCATGTGCTCCAGGGCCAGCCTGGAAGCTTCGAAGGCATAGTTAAAACAGTTGGCCGGGGTGGAGGCCGCGATCACGATGCACGGAGACTCCCCGTTGCGTCCGTAAAGCGCCTGCAGCAGATCCGACTGCTCTGTTTTGGTGGGCAGTCCCGTGGAGGGTCCGCCCCGCTGAACATTAACGATCACCAGGGGCAATTCGGTGATAACCGCCAGGCCAATGGCCTCACCCTTCAGGGCCAGTCCCGGTCCTGAAGTACTGGTACACGCCAGCTTTCCGGCAAAGGCAGCACCAATGGCTGTACTAATCCCGGCAATCTCATCTTCGGCCTGAAAAGCTTTAGCCCCCAGGTGCTTGTGTCTGGTGATCTCCTGCAGGATCTCTGTAGCAGGAGTAATGGGATAGGATCCAAGAAAGAGCTCCAGCCCTGCCTTCTCGGCACCGGCCAGCAGTCCCCACGCCGTGGCCTGGTTCCCGGTAATGTTCCTGAAAAGCCCCTTCTTCCCCTTCACCGGGTTCACATGGAAAGTGGTGGAGAGCGCCTCGATGGTCTCTGCATAATTATAACCCTCATGCAGGACACCAATGTTTGCCTTCACCAGCTCGGGCTTCTTCCGGAACTTCTCCTTCAGGAAATCCTCACCTATTTTAATGTCACGGTTAAAGAGCCAGTAAAGCAATCCTGCCACAAACTGGTTACGGGTCTTGTCCGCACTCTTATTATCCAGTCCGCTCCTCTTGGCCACCTCCCTGGAGAGTACGCTGATGGGTGCCTTTACCACATTGAATCCCTCAAGCGAGCCGTCACCAAGCGGATCCTCCTCATAGCCCGCCTTCTTATAGTGTTTGTTATCGAAATTGTCGATGTCGATGATGATGGTGGCCCCATCTTTCACCCACTTCATATTGGCCTTCAGCGCTGCCGGATTCATTGCCACCAGCACGTCGGCCTGGTCGCCCGGTGTGGAGACCTCCTTGTGGCCAATGTGTACCTGGAATCCGGAAACTCCGGCCACAGTGCCCTGTGGTGCCCTGATCTCTGACGGGTAATCAGGGAAAGTGGAGAGATCATTCCCGATAAACGCAGATGTATCAGAGAATTGCGTACCGGTTAGCTGCATCCCGTCACCGGAATCTCCAGCAAATTTCACCACCACCTCATCCAGTTCAACTACCCTGTGATTTTTAGACATGGAAAAATATGGTTTTTTGGTTAAAAGTTATTGGTTAGAAATAGGTTATTAGGTTATTTGGTTACTAGGTTTCCTGGGTTATCAGATTATAAAGTTTTCAGGTTGTCCGGTTGTCAGATTATTTTGGTTGCCAGGTTGTCCGGTTGTCAGGTTGTCAGATTATTTTGGTTGCCAGGTTATCAGATTATACAGTTACTACTTAACGATGTTATCAGTTAATGGGTTGGGATACACCTACTCAAAGTTATATATTTTATATGCTGATCTCCACCCACTTTAAACATTTTATTACATTTTATCTACATTCTGCAACCATAGATCCGATCTACCCGATGCATGCGTCAAATTTGCTCAATTCATGTGTCAGAATTGCTCAGATTATCCGTCTGTTTCGCTCAAATAAGAATAAGAAATCATGGCCCCGCAGATCCTGCTTCAATCCATGCATTTAGAACTGTAAATATATAGATTATTAGTTGCGATGATCAAAATCCAAAGAACTTTTCACCCCCCGGTCCATTTTTTTTTGAACCATCCCCAAATTAGACCATGAAGCCTCTTTATATTAGACTCCGAACCCCTATCTTTAGGTTGCAGCTCATGTGATATGTTGAAGAAAATATGGCATTAATTAAATCTGTAAGGGGGTTCGATCCCCTGTTCGGGAAGCGGTGTTACCTGGCCGAGAACGCCACCATCATCGGCGATGTGGTGATGGGTGATGACTGCTCCATCTGGTTCGGGGCAGTGCTCCGGGGGGATGTGAACTCCATCCGGATCGGCAACCGGGTGAACATCCAGGATGGGAGCACCCTGCACACCACCTACAACGAATCGGTGGTTGAGATCGGTGACGATGTAACCATAGGTCACAACGTGGTGGTACACGGGGCAAAGATTGAATCCAGTGTACTCATCGGTATCGGTTCGGTCATACTTGATAACGCCGTTGTACACTCCAACACCATCGTTGCCGCCGGATCGGTGGTACTTGAAAAGAGCATCCTGGAGCCCAACAGCC
>JBDLIQ010000132.1:0-9988 GCA_039714775.1 Bacteroidota bacterium | reverse complement strand
GCAGGTTACCGCGGATACATTGGAATCGAATATGAAGGGAGCCGGCTGAGTGAAGATGAAGGGATCATGGCCACTAAAAAACTGCTGCTTAAAGCAGGGGCTACCCTCTGATCCGGTCAGCGCCCTTTCTGATAAACTTCGATATTTCGCGCCATCTTCTCCACCAGGAGTTCCCTGGACTCCTTTGAGGCCCAGGCCATGTGAGGTGTAATCAGGATTTTCTCCTTGTCATACAGCTTCAACAGGGGATTATCCGCATTGATGGGCTCCTGTTCCATCACATCAATACCGGCCGCTCCAATGAGGTTCTCATTCAGTGCCCGTGCCAGATCTTTTTCGTTGATGATCCCGCCCCGGCCCAGGTTCATCAGAATGGCACAAGGTCTCATAACTTTGATCCTCTCATAGGTGATCAGATCCCTGGTCTGGTCATTCAGCGGCGCATGTATGGAGACCACATCCGAACTTTTTAACAGGTCATCCAGTTCGTACCGCTTATAATTAATGTGGTTGTTCCTGCCGGTAGTGGAGTAGAATACCACCTCCATACCAAACGATACAGCAATGCGGGCTACCTGTCTGCCAATGGTTCCCAGACCGATGATCCCCATTCGCTTTCCCTTCAGCTCCCAGAAAGGAACCTTGTGGTGTGTGAAAGAGCCACTTCTGGAGTAGGCACCGCTTTTTACATAACTATCATAATAGGAGGGTTTGTGGACCAGGTAGAGTAGCATGGTAAAGGTGAGCTGGGCTACTGAATCTGTTGAATATCCGGCTACATTCTTCACCTCAATGCCATGCTCCCCTGTATATTTGAAATCCACGTTGTTCACTCCTGTTGCAGCAACACAAATGAGTTTAAGATCCGGTAGCTGTTCCATCACCTCCGCAGTCATCAATATTTTATTAATGATGACGATCTCTTTTCCCCTGCACCGCTCCACCACCTGCTCAGGGTCAGTGGATTCATGAATCACCAGGTTGCCAAGTTCTGACAACAGTTTTATATTGTCCACCGTACCGATGGTACCTGAATCAAGAAAAACAATTTCATCCATCTCTCTTAAGGTTTTGTTTTCTGTAAACAGATGTTTTGATAATTGGTTCACTGCTCACACACAGGATAAACCCCTGCAAATGGTTAAGGTAAGTTAAAAGAGACAACTACATCTAAAAATTTTATAGATTTAGATGTATGTTCTCTTTTAAGAGCCCAATGACCGGATTGCTATTCGCGCTCTTTTCGGCTACATCTTATGCAGTGGTGCCCGATTCGCTTTCTTTTCTGACAGGTGTAATTTACAATGAAGCATACCAGCCCGTTCGGGCAACCCATGTGATCAATATGAATAGCCATGTGGGAGATGTCTCCGACAGCCTTGGGATTTTCAGGTTACCTGTCTACCCCGGTGATACACTCCTGCTAAGGAACATCAGTTACCTCGATACACTGGTTCCGGTGACAATAATCAGAGCGTCAGGATATGTTATTCTAAGGAGGGCCTTCTATCCCCTGCTGGAGGCCAGGGTATTTAAATGGGGATCAACCTATGATGATTTCAGCAAGGCAATTGTCGCCATGCCCACCCCGCAAAGCCTGGGGGGATCGCTGGGGCTTCCCCGTGCAGATCCGGACCATATTCCTTATGACATGAACGAAACCCTGTTGAAAAGCAGGGGATTCATGCTCACATCTCCGGTCTCATACCTCTATCACAACCTCAGCAAAAAAGAGAAATCCAGGCGGAAAGTCTACTGGAATAATAAAAACAGGGAGAAACATGAGATCTTTAATGCCATTGTCAGTCCGGAAAGCATCTCCGGCATTACCGGGTTATCGGGAGATCCCCTCCTTGAGTTTATGGCTTATCTGTTCCAGCGCATGGTCTGCGATTTCAAATGCACGGAGTTCAAGATCTATTCGGAAATTTACAGTCACTGGGATGTCTACCAGCAACTTGGGTTGTAGTTAAAATACTCACCAATCACTACTCACCACTCACCACTCACCACTCACCAATCACTACTCACCTAACTAACGATCTCCTGTTTCTCTTTGTCCCAGAATACAGTTTTGTTCTCCCTGTATGCCATGGTGGCCATCGCGGCTGTTATTCCCTCCTCAAAGGCCTGGTCGATGTTACAGCTGGGCTGTTTCCCCTCCCTGATCGATTCGATCCACTCGGCAATATGCAGGTGGGTTGTATCTACCCGCCGTCCGTTCCTGTAGGTGTAAAGAAGACCCCTGCTGGCGAAATACTGCTCAGTGGCGGTGGCTACCGCGTCCACGCTCTTGCGCCCCGGGATATAGCTATAGATGGGTACATCGGGATCGATCAGCCCGCTTTGAATCTGCTCTTTATAGCGTGTGCTCTCCCTGCTGGCATAGATGCTCAGGCTGTTGCCCATCTCCATGGAGGCGTCGTGACCCATGATGACCTTTCCCCGATCATAATTGCTGGCCAGTGAAGCGCTGTAGACAAGGGTGAAATCCAGGTGCGGGTATTCAAGAGCCACATTCCATACATCGGGTACCTCCCTGATCTCATTTACGTAGTGCTCCCTCTCCTTGTAGAAATAGACCCCTCCTGAAGCTGCTGCCGATTCGGGTATTCCCATTCCTAAAATCTGGTTTACAGCGTCATACTCATGGGTGAGCAGGTCTCCTGAGAGCCCCGTTCCGTAATCCCACCAGCACCTCCATCGGAAAAAACGTTCCGGGCTCCATGGATGTTTTTCATCACATGGTTCTTCAAATCTTTTCCAGTCCACCGTTTTTTCATTGGCCTTCGGGTTAATGTCATATACCCACGCTCCATTGGGGGAGTTCCGGTTGGTGCAAACCTCGATCAGGTTGATCTTGCCCAGCAGCTTCTTATCGATTGCCTCTTTTGCCTTGATATAGCTCTCTGTCTGCCTGCCCTGGTGTCCAAGCTGGTAGATAATCCCTGAACTTTTAACTGCATCCCGAACAGCATATACCTCCTCCAGTGTTCTGGTGAAACCTTTCTCTCCATATACATGTTTCCCGGCCTTTGCCGCATCAATGGTCATTTGGGCATGCCAGTGGTCAGGGACAGCAATGATCACTGCATCGATATCATCAGCAGCAAGCAACTCCTGGTAGGTTTTATATCTTTTTGCAGGCGTACCCATTGTACCTCCGTTGCCATTCCTCTCCACATTGGCCGAGGCAGCAAGGGCCCGTTCGGCATGGACATCGAAAAGATCGCACACACCTGTAACCTTCAGATTCAGGTCATCCTGCTGTAGAAAATCCTCATAACGTTTGTTCCTGGAATCTTTTTCCGCATCTTCCTTCCATTGCTGAATGGATTCGGGTTGTACAAATCCGGCAGCTTTCATCAGCTGTGTCCCTCTGATTCCATATCCTATGATCCCGAGCCTGATGGCATCCCCCTCATGCTTAAAATGGCTATGACCAATGCTTTTGTTGCTCATTCCAAGCTCCTTGGCCAATCTGTGGTTTTTGATATGGTCATGCTTCTGTTTTTTCCATGTACCATATGCCACTGCTCCAAGTGCCGGAACGGTGGCCAGACCTTTCAGTAGATCTCTTCTGTTCATTTTATTTTCTTGTTTCCCGAGTTTCTATATTTCATCAATCACCCTCACCCTCACCAATCACCCTCACCATTCACCAATCACCGATCACCAATCCCCACAAGCCGGTCCAATCCCACATGTTTCCAGGTCGGGAACAACAGGATGACCCAGATTGAAAACAATTCAATCAGATTCTTATTGACCCAGAGGTAGCTGCCTTCACTGGGAATGGCATATGTCACTCCGATGATTGCAGGGTGGGAGAGATAGTAAAAAGCCAGCAGAACCATGCCGGAGATGGCAGCGATCCTTGTAAAAAGGCCAACAACCAGACCTGCACCCACCAGGATCAGTCCCCAGACATTCATAAAATCCACTACATTCAGTACTGTCGCATTTCCGGCCATTGAATGGAACAGCCCCTCAAACAGCCCTTTGGAATCCATAAGGAATCCGAGTGAGGACCAGTTGGGATTCAGTAATTTGGTGATTCCTTCGTAAAGAAAATGCCATCCGATGGCTACCCTCAGGATCACCAGGCTCCATAGCTGCCAGCCGGAAAAGTCTCTATTCGTCATTTCTTTAAATATTAAATTGAGATGATTGTGATTGGAAAGCGCAAATGTAATAATTCTATCTCAAAAATCCACCCCGACCGGATTAGTTCGAACCGTTGATGCTTTTGATATCTTTCCGGATCACCAGCCGGTTTTCATGGGCCTCCCTCTGGTAATTGATGGAGTCGGCAAATGCTTTTATCAGGGTCAGTCCCATGCCCCCTTCATCCAAAGACGCCGGGTCTGGCTGAAAACCGGGGTTGTAATCCATCGGATTAAACGGGATGCCGTCATCAACCATTTCGAGCGTCACAGAATTGTCACTCATCCACAACCGGATACCGACCTGGTGCTCCATCCTGTTCTTCACATCCTGGTAGGCATACCTGGTGACGTTTGAAAAAAGTTCTTCAATAATTAAGAGAATCTGCCTTAGTTCTGAACCGGGCAGACTCCACTCCCGGGCAACCGCTTCCATGTCCTTCCTGATTGTTGGAATGGACTGAATATCTGGTGGGTAGTGAAAGTTTCGTGTCATGTCAATGCTCCTTGAGAAATTCTATTGGATTGATTTTGGGTAGGCAGACTATGCGATTCCAGATCATGATCGAATTACTGACGCAGGTAAAGATAATGATTCGGAATTCATTTCCTATTTCGATCCCCCTTGGGCCATAGCTCCGCTACTTACACTATGGTTGACCTTGACGAATTCCTTGCAGCTCTGCTGCAGGGAGAATCAAATGTGAATATCTGCAGAAAAGGGATATTGATAAAAATTCTATATTTGGCCGTGCTTCTGCAATACATACAACCCTCGATATACATCTCCAATATCCGGATTGATGAACCGGTAACCGCGCTGACAGACCTGGTTTTTGCAACGGTCTGTTTTTATGCTCTTTACAGAATTAAGCGCCAGGGAGAACCTGGGAGGATTAAAGCCCTTTTTACATACTATTTTTTGACCCTCGGACTGAGCGCTTTTTTTGGGGGGCTCTTCGGTCATGCGTTTCTTTATGGCCTCTCCGCCCCCTGGAAACTCATATCCTGGATATTTACCCTGGCCTCGGTAGGCATCATAACACACGCCCTTATTGAAATGTCCCGCTCACTGATCAAGCCCTTTCTTGTCCGGGTGGTCACATGGATCAACCTGCTGTTCCTGCTGATGGCCCTCTTTCATACCATTTGGACCCTTGAATTTGTAGCGGTTAAATACTACACCACATTTGGGATGCTGGCCGTGGTTGGATCCCTCAGCTATCTGATTTTTCAAAAAACAGGAAACAGGGGAGTGGTTAGTTTGATGATTGCTGTGGGTATCGGCTTTGTTTCAGTGGTGGTTTTCAGCTATAAATGGGGTTTCAGTCCCTGGTTCAACCACAACGACATCAGCCATGTAATCCTTGCCTTCAGCGCTCTGATACTCTATAAAGGAGCCTCAGAGATTGTTGAAACTCCTGTGCATCTGCCAGAACAAAATTAAACCACTCACCAATCACCCTCACCACTCACCAATCACCAATCACCCTCACCAATCACAATATGTCGTTAAGCTTGTGTCCGGAGTACCTGTGTTAGAAACCATTTTTCTATATTGCAATAAACCCTTAATCGATTGCCTATGGAACGATCAGAACAAGCAAAGGAGCTCTTTCTTTCAGGCCACAACTGTTCACAGGCTTTGTTGCTGACATTTGCCGATGACCTGAAATACAGTAGGGAGCTTGCACTGAAAATTGCCTCTGGTTTTGGCGGCGGAATGGGAAAGCAGCAAGAGACCTGTGGTGCCGTTACAGGGGCTATTATGGTGCTCGGACTTTTCAGGGGAGAGCAGGTGAACAACAATGATGAACTGAAATCCAAAACCTATGGATCTGTCAGGGAGTTAAACCGGCAGTTTACAGAGGCCTTTCAATCCACAAATTGCCTGAAGTTGACAGGGTGCGATCTGAATACCCCGGAAGGAGAGGAGAAGTTCAGGGAAGAGGAGGTGATGAAGGGTATTTGCACCGAATGCGTAAAAAAGGCGGTGCAGATTGTTGAATCGATGATAGATTAGGTGTATGGATTGGAAGGGGTTTGAGGTGTTGAAGGCCTGTGTGGAGGAGCGGTTGGAGGAGTTCAGTCAGATTCCCGATCCCCGGAAAGGTGAACTGGAGGGCCTTGCAGCCGATATCCGCTCAGGAGTGAACGAAAATGGATCTGTTCATCTCATCTTTATCTGTACCCACAATTCAAGAAGGAGTCACATGAGCCAGCTCTGGGCGCAGTTTGCTGCAGGTTTTTATGGTAGCGGTAAGGTGCACTGTTATTCCGGGGGCACAGAAGCTACAGCCTTCAATTCCAGTGCTGTGGGGGCCATGGTGGAGGCAGGATTTCAGATCGATACAGAGACCCCGGGTTCCAATCCGGTATACAGGGTTAGATTTCCCGGATCCGGGAAAGATGAGAGGGTCTTTTCAAAACAATACACCGATCCGCCCAACCCTTCCGGAGGATTCATTGCGGTCATGACCTGTTCCGATGCAGACAAGGCGTGCCCGGTCGTTAGGGGCGCATCCTCCCGGCACCCCATTACATATGACGATCCCAAGGTTTATGACGGGAACCCTGACGAACATGAAGGGTATGTCGGCAGGAACCGGCAGATTGCCCGTGAAATGCTCTTCCTCTTCTCCAGAGTTTGACCTGCCTTCCCAACTACCTAACTACCTAACTACCTAACTATTTCCCTGTTTCCACCCTCACAATTTCCGGTCCCTCATCCAGACTGTTCATGGCATTGATCAGCCTGATCTTTTGAAAATCGCCAAGCTCATTCTCCTTGATCCTGGCCTCCGTCAGGACCCCCTCCTCCAACAGGAAAGCGCGCATGGTACCCTTCAGAAGGGGCGTGTCAGGGGTATGCCAATGGGTTCCGTCAAACAGAGCCACATTGGCAAAATAGCTGTCGGTGATACACCCATTTTTCACGATCAGGATGTCATCACAATCCCCCTTTTGTGCATAGAGTGCATCCAGGTCCGATCTGTCGGCAGATTTATAGCCATAGGAGATGCTGTCTGAACGTACCAGCTTCAGGGAGTGGATATCCGGATGGTAGTAAGGTTCATACTCTATGCGCTCAATCACCTCACCATACAGCACGCGACACTTGAAGAGCCCCCTGTCCAGTCCGTCCGGCACCGGAATTTCAAGGAGAAGCTCAGGGTGTTCGTCCAGCCCCAGCACTTCGAAGCGGGTCCGCTCCAGCCTCTCCTGATGCCAGGAGAGGTTCTTCAGCTCCCCGTCCAGCAATTTAATGGTTTCAATAAATGGGAACATACACCTTTTTCAGCATTTCATCGTACTCCTTTTCGCAACTGCTCCGGAACGTGATCCCCCCGCCACTTTTAAACAGAAACCCCCCGTTCTCTTTCTCGATGTACCTGATGGCCACAGCCGAATCGAGACACTTTCCGTCCCAGGTTCCAAAGACCCCCGTATAATAACCCCGCTCATACTGCTCAGCCTTCCGGATGATCTCTACCGTCTTCTTCTTGGGTGCACCGGTTATGGAGCCGGCCGGCAGCATTTTGAACAACATCTCTCCCAGTCTGTTCTGATACCCTGCAGGCAGTGTGCCGGAGATTTCCGAGCTCATCTGGAGCAGCTCTCCCTGGTGGGTCTTCAGCCTCTCAATGTATTTAAATCGCTTGACCCTGACATTGGAGGCGATCCTGCTCAGGTCATTTCGGATCAGGTCCACGATGGTGTTGTGCTCTGCATCCTCCTTCTCATCGGAGGTCAGTTTTGCATGAGCCCCGGGGATGGCAGCATCCATGGTTCCTTTCATTGGATTGGAGGAGATGGTGGTTCCATCGATCCGGATGAACCGTTCCGGGCTGAAAACCACCAGTTCGTCCTCCAGGTAGATTTTGTAAGGAGCACGGCTCCTGGTAAAGATCTCTTCCAGGGTATAGTTTGTATCGACCCGGGTGGGGAATGTGAGGTTCAGAAGGAAAGAGTTGCCGTAGAGGATCTGCCCGGTTACCATAGAGAAGGCGCGTCTGTAGCGCTCCCGTTCCACGGGCGATTTCTTAAAGGTAAAGGGGAGTGCTGAATCCTGTGGCGTATCAGAAAGTGAGTGGGTTGCCAGATTGGGCATCTCCATATACAACCCATTGGATGCTGCCTCGTTCAATGGTTCAACACAGTTCCCCTCACCACTGAAACTGACCAGGAAGAGAAAAGGTTCACCCCGGGCACCATACCGGTTCATCAACCGGATGGTCTCCTCCTTCGAATACCTGGTCAATTGCTTGTTCATCACTTAACCGGCTTTTTGATTCCACTTGTGTTTTAGCTTCATCTTTGCCGCTTTCTGCAGGTTGGTCTCGTCAAAGAGCAGAAGAATGGGTAGCAGGAATCGCTTCATGACCCTAAATATACAAATCATATGCATTGGGTTTTGTACCTTTAATCAGCAATCACAACGGGAGACCCTATGAGACAACTTTCATCTGCAGTTTTTTTTGCATTGATCACAACCTGCTTCGTACCGGCCCAGGAGATGGGTCTGAAAGAGAGCAAGGAGTTCAGCAACCTGGGGGATTATGTAAAACAGGCCGGCTTTTCCCCCTACCGTAACTTTTTTGCCTTCACCATAGGGGATAACACCCTGAGGGTGTATGACCGCGACTGGGAACAGGTGTTTGGACACCAGGGGAACCCCAAGGCGCTGGGTGGGGTTTTTGCCTTCTCACCCGATGAGAAACAGATGGCCTACGGCCGTTACAAAGGGTTCAACGACATTGCCATCATCAGGCTCGCAGATATGAAGGTGACCCAGGTATTGAGCCGCCATACCAATTACATTAATCACCTGGAGTTTAGCAACGATGGCAACCTATTGGTCTCAACCTCCACGGATAAACAGGCCATCATCTGGGAGATGAAACAGGAGAAGTTCACTCCGGTAAACACTTTCGATGAATTTGAATCTACTTTGTATGAATCCTCTTTCAGCTCCGACGACCGTTTCCTTGTTACAGGCGATGCAAGGGGACATGTGCTTGTTCTGGAGCGGACAAACAGGGGGTATGAAAGGTTCCAGAAATTTCAGTACCGCAAGTATGGGGTGCATTCTGTCACCTTCAGGCCCGGTTCATATGAGTTTGTAACCGGATCACGCTATGGATTGCGGCGGTACAGGTTGGTTAATGAGGAGTTTGTACTTACCGATTCAGTTAAAAAAGGAGCCGCTGTTGAGTTTCCTGTACACTTCAGCCCCGATGGCCAGTTTCTTGCGATTGGAAACCACCATACGGCAGTAATTTTCAATGTGGGAGAGGACTCCATCCATCCAATCGATTTTGTCTACCGGCACATGGACAATGTATTCGGGGCCACCTTTTCGGACGACGGCCGGTTCTTTGTCACCTTCGGAAATGATCAACAGGTAATTATCTGGGAGATTGATCATGTGAAACCATCGGACAGATCGATGGTGGTGTCCTGGCTGAAAGGGGATCTTTCACTGGCCCAGCGTCGTGCACTGGATCCCTCCACGGTGCTCGGGATTCTTGCTGCCGCCGATTCTGACCTTACCCTTCCAATGGATGAATTTGAGACCTCCTCGGAATATTCTGCAAGGCAGGAGAGGCTGGCCGACAGGACGCTGGCGATGTTGCAACAGGAGATGGAGAAGCAATACGGGGCCAGGAGCCGGTCGGGAGGTGTGGAGATTCCGCTGCAGGCGCTTATCAGGTACAATGCGGACCTGAAGATCTACAAGATCAGGTTTATGGAGACCGAAGCAGGGGTGGAGATTCCTGTTGCCGAAGCGAAAAAACTCAAAACGAAATGGAAGGAGGCCC
>JBDLIQ010000131.1:0-10101 GCA_039714775.1 Bacteroidota bacterium | reverse complement strand
TGGAACAATGCGGCAAACTCATATATGGGACGACATATTCCTAAGAGGTAGAATGGCCCATACTCGTTTCTCATAATATCCTTTTGCCATTCTCATCCCAGTATACCTCTTCTCCATCTATATTTTTTGATTGAAGCTGTCCGCTTTCGTATGTACGGGGCAGTGTAAAGGAAATTGCCGAGGAATTAGGGATCCGTACAGAGTTATTATACCGATGGAGGAGAGATTGAAGGATCGAATTTAATTCTGCACATCCGGTAAGAAAGATGGCCGGCAGGGCCAGAATCAACAAGTATTTTTTAATCATTTGCTTTGGATTAGGGATTATACGCCTGAACCAACATAAAATACGTAAATTGTATCCAGCGCGGTTCCGGCCATGAAGTTGTTCAGGGTGCAGATTTCATTATCTTAGATAAACTTCTGAAATAAACCATTATGTCACGAACGACCCTGATTGCCATTCTTATTGTCTTCTCCCCGTATCTGATGGCCCAGAAACTGGATCTGATTGTTACCACAAACCAAGATTCAATTGCGTGTAGGATCGATAGCATCAGCAATGATACTTATTACTTTACAGCGAAGCTGAAAGGCAGGAAAGTAAGTACCCATGTTGCCGCAGCATCTGTAGCTGACCATCAATACGATTTCATTGATAAGCTATATGTTGATCGAGTAGAAGGAACCACCTATTTTCACACGCGTACTTTTAATGACACTGTTTCAGGCAGGTTTGCGGCTTATGGTACTCTGAGCATTCTTCCCATCTCGGGTTCAACAAGTTTTAACTTCGAGTACATGATCTTCAATGATCCGGCCAGTGCTTTTAAAACTGTCTTTCTGAAAGGCACAACAGGGGCCCGGTTTTCCTGGGAAGCGGCCGGACCCTATTTTACGGGCACTTTTCAGGCAATAACCGGGAGCGGCAGTCACCATTTTGAACTGGGGGGCGGTCTCGCCGTACTCTTTGGCGGTATTGAACCTGAATACCTGAGGCCGGCAGGCAGCATCGGATACCGTTTTAACAGACCCTGGAGCAAATTTATCTTCCGGGGAGGCGTTGGCTATCCTGAAATCGTTTATATCAGTATCGGACATTTCTTTTAGAACTGCACCCATCCCATAGGAAGCTCCGATTTTAATAACTACCTCCTTGTTTATAACTTTAAAAACGCAGCCTAGCTTAACTGAGCGTCCTAATTAATGGGGTAGGTTCAAAAGGCAAGTTCCGGCATTTGACTCATAATGGATTTTTAAGTAAATTAGCTGGTACTGACCCTCTTGTCGTTCTGCTGGCTTAGCAGAATTGTGCGACCCTTACAACTTTCTGACTCATTTATCATCCCATCATGAAACAAAACCACTTCATTTTAATTCTCTTTACGTTTTTTTCTGTAAACGTTTTTGGTCAGGAGGGCTGGACCAAACAAACTACTGCATATTCTCCTAAACTTCATGCAGTTTATGCCATTGATGCACTGAATGTTTGGGCCTCTGGTAGCGATGGACTGATTATTCATTCAATGGACGGGGGAGAGACCTGGGATTCCATACCCAATGGTGCTTCCCGGTATTTAACAGCAATTGAATTTATTAATGCTGATACGGGTTTTGTGGCCGGACGTGATAGTGAAACAGGCACGCCTAACCTTAATCACCTCCTTCAGCGGACACGGGATGGAGGCCTGAACTGGGAATTCATACACCTGGTTGGTGGACAGTTGAATACGGTATTTGATATGGATTTTGTGGAGGGACCCCCGGGTGAGCCCATGCGGGGTTTTTGTGTGGGGGGCCTGGCCAATGTATGGATAAGCAATGATTATGGTGACACATGGGATCGGGTCAGCGGGGATTGTGGTGAAGGAAATTTTAATTCCTGTTTTTTTGCGGATTCCATTACAGGCTGGTTCGTCGGAACACCAAGTAATATAAAACCCTATACGATCATGTTTACAGATGATGGCTGCAAATCATTTGTTGAGCAACCAGATCCCAATGAGATAAAGTTGAACGGCGTTAGCTTTGGTTCCGAATTGAAAGGAATTGCGGTTGGGTTAGAGGGAATCGTCATGTACACAAGCGATGGAGGGACAAGCTGGGAGACTTGCACGGATGAGGATGTAACGGGAGGAAGCAAAGCCTGGTCGTCTGTCCATCTTACTGAAACCGGCAAAGCCTGGGCTGTCGGGCACTATGGTTTAATCGTATATTCCAATGACTGGGGCCATACATGGGAGCCGCAGACAAGTGGTGTAACTGACAAGCTCAGTGAAGTGTACTTCATAAATGACAGTGTTGGCTGGATTGTTGGCGGACTAACAAGCAATGTTATTTTGCATACAAAAAACGGCGGAGGTGGATCCTCCACAGGTATTGAAGATTTCATTGATGAGGCTGGCACGACATACAGCCTGGAACAAAACTGCCCCAATCCTTTCAGCTCTTCAACACAAATAAACTATACACTGGGCTGTGCTGGCCATATAAGCTTAACGGTCTATGATATCTCCGGGAGAAAAATCCAAACCCTGGTTAATGAATATCAGGCCTCTGGCAAGCACACAGTTGATTGGGATGCCGGTCAGCTGAGCAACGGACTCTACTTCTGCGAACTGAAGGTCGAACAGAGCCCTGTGGATGTAAAAAAGATGATGCTGGAGAGATAATCCCCAAATTTGACGAAGAACTAAGGATACCGGTTTTTCCAGGAAGAACAGGCTTATCGGGCCTGCAATCGGAGTTCACAGACGTTACCCCGGATCGGCCAATGTGTATGACAGCCTGGGCGAGGCCTATGAAAACAGAGGCGAGGCCGAACTGGCTGCAAAAAGCTATGAGAAAGCGGTCAGGCTGGGTCAGAAAAACGGCGATCCCAACTTGCCTGTATACAAAACCAACCTGGATAGAGTGAGTACGCAGTAGCAGGGTAAATTAAGCACCGTTGCAGCCCATCATAATATCCTTTTGCCATTCTCATCCCAGTATACCTCTTCTCCATCTATATTTTTTGATTGAAGCTGTCCGTTCATATACCAGGAGATGTCCGTATTGCGAATCATGTTGTTATTCTCATAATACACCTCTCTCCACTTCGCACCGTTTTTATAATAATCTAAACTCAGACCATTTCGCTTGCCATCGACATACTCGACCTCGGAACAGAGAATTCCATTTTCATACCAGCTCCTGTAAGTGCCTTGTAGCTTTCCGTCTATATACATGCCTTCGCTCTGTTTCTGGCCATTATTATAGTAGGAGGTCCGTACTCCTGTACTAATATTATTTGTTGCATGACGGATAAATGCTTGGGTGTTATGGATGTTTAAGTGGATTGAAAAATCGCCCATATCAATCTCTTCCAGGTTATTTTCATCGGCTCCATAGCCGAAAGTGGACAGCAACATTCCATTGCGGTTGTATAGGTAGTTGTAAATGGCATAGCCGTCATGGTCCTCGATCAATTGTCCTGTTTCATCCCTGAGTACCAGGGCTACTACATTGCCATTTCCATCGTATTGCAGTTCCCGGCTGGCATAGCCATCAGAACTCTGCACAGGTTGCTTGAATTTTGAGAGGTACTCACCACGGATCAGGTGACGGTTTAGGTCGTAATAGAGGTTTTCTATGGCATAGCCATCGGTGCAGGTTGTGTATCTGCCCTGTTTATCTCTGAAGGAGACCCTGGAAATATCTCCATACGCTGTATAATCATATTCAATAATAGCAAAACCCTGAGTCCCGCTGATGACAAGGTTTTCTTCCGGGTCAAAGTAGTTTATTGATCTAAGAATGCCGTGCTGGTCTACATTCATTTTTTTGATGGCAACTCCCTCATTATTTTCGGTGAGTTTTCCATTCTCATCATAATATGCCTCCCGGATGGCCTGTCCGTCATCATTATAGCCCCATCTTATCTCTTCCACTCCCTTATCGCCGGTTGTAGGCCTGCGTAGCAAATCAAAATACTGCACGATGGTTCTCTGGCCCTGATCATTGAAAGTGTTTAGTTCTCTGGAAATCCCCATGTGGGTTTCCATAAGACTGTCTTGTACATCATAAAGTGTTGTCTCTATCGTGGTGGGATCAGTATCATGGGAATCATGTAAGCAATGTATCCCCGTACTGTCAGCCATAGGATTACCCTCTTCATCAAAATACCTCTGTTCGATGGGCCTGTTGCTCTTGTCATAGCTGTATGCAACGGTTTTTAAGTGATGAATGATTCCCGAATCGGCTGTGTAACACAGCATTTCAGTTACCAGCTCCTTGTCGTTATACCTGTAAACGGTTTTGCACACATCCTCAATGTCGTTCAGGTATTGATCATAAGCTCCAAAATTCCTTAGTTCAACCACCCTGGAAAGCGAATCGTAGTCCCGTTGCAGCCGACCATGTCCGAGGTCGTCTATAATAAGGTTCTTATTGGGTCCAAAGTACTTTTCCTCGACTACACGATCATAGCTGTCATAGGAGAAATAAGCCAATACACGTCCCTGTTCGTCTGTGCTGATCTTCCCATCGAATCCCCGGTGATAGTCTTGAATGATATTTCCATCCACGTCATAGTTCGCTTTCCATCCAGAGATCCCGTTTTCGTTGATTACAGGTTTGTGATCGCTGCTAAAAAAATATGTTTCCACTACATGATCCATTTCATCGAATATATAGCGGGTATATGCATAGCCATATGCGTTGTTCATGAGCTGGAATTCATCATTATAATTACCTGCCTCGACAATGTTGCCTTTATGATCGTATTTGTAAGTGATGATCTGGTATCCATTGCGATCCACAACCCGATCACCCTCCCTGTTAAACAGGATCCCGGAAATTCTTCTGCCATGGATGTCCAGTTGCCATTCCGATCTGCAGATCCCGTCAACATTCTGCATCAACTCTCCCTGGCTATCGATATTGTAAACAATAAGTTCTTTTTCTTCCCGCACCAGTTTTTGCCCGTACACCCCTTGTATATTCTTTATCTTCTTCCCGTTCGTTCCGTAAAAATACCTCCACTCAACTCCATCAGTATAGTAAAACCGGATTTCAGCCACTCCATAATAGGCATCAACAGCCGGCTCCCTGTTTTCATTGTATTCGGTGCGGTTTAATTGGCCATCTTCCTGGTAGTAGAAAGCATAGTAGGCAGGGAAGTCCTTCACCAGGGAAGAATCGATGGGGTGCCTTCCTGTGATCTGTTTTCTTCCATCAATATTGATTCCTCTGTAAAAATGGCTGTTCACACTTGCTGTGGTAAACCGGGAAAGAGGTTCTGCATAATAGGCAAAGGAATTCAGCATGCTGTCGATCAGGTACTCCCAGTCTTTCTGTCGCTCCATAAGAAGGCTGTGGTCGCAATCTGTATCATACCTGTCCTGCATGGCGTTTAATTCGCGCAGCTGGCTAAGGTACAGGGATTTCAGCTTTTCTTCACTGAATGATTCATCCCGGAGACTGTAAATCAGTTTCTTGAATTTTCGGGCATAGACCTCACTCATGTTGAAATGATACTGTTCATGACGCAGGAGGTAGTCTGAATTCCTAAATGATTTTTTCATCCAGGAATGGTGTGTTTGCATCAGTGTTTTCACCCGAACGGAATCATAAGAGTTGCCTGTGATCTCGTAATTGAAATAGGATGAAATTGCAGCCGCGTAGGTTGACAGAAAATTCGGATATCCACTGAAATCTGTGTCCCGGATGGGGTGGGCTGGATCCCACTCAATAGAGGTTCTCTTTATAAACAGGTTGCTTTCTATGGTACCTGTGAAGATGAGCAGAACCGAGCCGATGGCAATAAGGGTTTTATTGAGTTTTGACATCTGAATCGGGGGCTTTATGGAATAAGAGACTGATAGGGATGACAATGGATACCGAGAGCATGGATAGAAATATGGAGACAATCAGAAAAAATGCCAAGGAGTTTAATATGGACTTAATTCCAAGTCTGTCGGAATAGATGACCAGTAAATACAGGGTGTTGAGTATGGAAACAAAAGCAGAGAAAAGCAATTTGAATTTCATGTCTCCGAATACCCTGTAATGTCTATGGGGTTTCTTTCTGAGCAGGAGCGAAATGGCCGATGTAATAAATACCACCAGCAATATTGAAAGGAGGTTACTTATCCTGGTATAGGAATAATCCATATAACTGAATAACCTGATAGAGAAAACAGTGATGAGTCCCATGCCAGTAATTAAGAACAGGTCATCTCGTCTAAGCTTATCGCTTCTCTTTTCCTTTCTTGTCTTCTTTTCGTCTTTTTTTTGAGTGCGTGCCTTTTGCCTCTTTTCTTGTTTCTCTTTCTTTAACTCAGCCTGGTCGGTCTGGTAATTCTCAAGCTGCTGAATAGATTCGTCCAGTACGTAATGGGGACAGGTCCCAATAAAATCGGCATAGTCATGGGTTATGCTGCAGAGAATCCCTTTTTTGAGATCGAATTCTTTTTTTTGGCAGGTCTTACAGTATTGCAACCTTTCCTTTCGGTTCATTAGACAGGGTCATTTGGGAGTTAGTTGTCGGAAGTCTCAAAACTAGTCAAATTATATCTTAACCTGAACACAGGTTGCAGAGGCGGGTAGATCACTTTCTATAATGAAAGTTGCCATTGTCTCCGATTTGTCCAATGTAGGTCCCGACTACACAGGAAAAGTCCAATGTCAGTTGTCTTTGATGCTCTAATTCTAATCTAATATATGCCAGAGTGAGATATGACAATGATCTATAGTGCACCAACTCCACATCACTATATTGATCTCTGTATTGTCGGGATCATCCAGTAGTAAATCACTTGTCAAGGCTGCCGAAAACTCTCTCCAGCAGAGGTGTGACGCGGGCCGAAATGTCTGTTCTGATCTTTTTCTCTTCATCCTGCACTTTCAGAAACATTCCGTCCAGGGCCCTGTTGGTCAGGTAATCATCAAGGTCGGTGTTCACTGCTTTGAACCCGGCTATTCTTCCGACGGCTGAGTTGGCAAAGGTGTTCCAATTTCCGGTAAGGGTTTCCCACGACTCTTTGGTCGAAACTCCTCCCAGGATATCTTTCTCGGTAGATTGCCTGATCTTTGGTTTGTACAGGTTGTAGAGATCGCTGCGGGTTGTGTTTACCAGGTACTGTGTAGCCGCGTTGTCGGCCCCTTTAAGAACAGAAAATGCATCGTTGATGGTCATCTGTTTAATGCTGTTGATGAAAACAGGAGCTACCTCTCTGGCTGCATCTTCAGCTGACCGGTTGATCCTGAGAACCACATCCTCCACCATCTGCTCTCCTCCCGGGATCCTGGCCAGGTTATCGATGATTACCGATGCCTCTTCGGGCAGCAGGATCTTTACCAGCTCGTCACTGTAATAACCGTCCGTTGCCGAGAGAATGGATGCAGCATTTTTCGAACCTGTGACCAGGGCCTCCTTAATGCCTTCTGCCACCTCCGATTCCGTTAAGGGAGCATCCATGGGGATAGATTGAAGGATCGAGTTCAATTCTGCACATCCGGTAAGAAAGATGGCCGGCAGGGCTAAGATCAATAAGTATTTTTTAATCATTTGCTTTGGATTGGATTATACGCCTAAACTTACATAAAATACCTAAACCGGCCTTCACACATTAGCGGATGCCAAAAACACCTATTCCCAACCTGCTATCCTGGCCAGGATATACCACATGGCATAGGCTTTGCGATTGGCCGTAATGTGCTGGGTGTTATGGGCGCCATAAGTGACGGTGCCTCCGGGCGATGCTCTGTTCTCATAATAGTCCTCTCCCAGGTTGTGGCTGTTCTGCCAGTCGGTATAAAAATTGCCTCCAGCTGTTGAGTTTCCATCATCACCTGCATCCTCCCAGTAGTTCCCCTCCATGTCGTGGGTATCGATGCCGTAATAGTCGAGACAGTAGAACATGTTCTCATCACAGTATTTAAGGATCAGATCTGCCTGGTTCTTAGGTTTTCCATCTCCCACATTATCGTTTCTGTTGGCATGGCCCGTCATGAAAATAAAGGTGACCGAAGGATACTCATTAATCAGGGTTTGCATCCCCGGGATATAGTTATCTGCCACATGATGTCCGGCTATATTGCACCAACTCCACATGACCACATTGATCTCTGAATTGTCCGGGTCGTCAAGGTAGTTCCTTGTAGCCTGGATAAAGGCTGTTTCGTTGCGGCTAAGATCTGATGCATCCACTCCCGGTTCGGCATAGGCAGCCATTACATTATCCCTGAAATCAAGTTTGCCGGTTTGGGGATTGTTATTGGATATGGCAAACGTTGTCTCGTCCCCCGCCTTATAGCCGGGCAGTCCGAACATGCCATAGGATACATGGGTGCCGTGAGAGGTGTGCTGGTAAGCAATGTGGAGGTTTTCGCGGGCCGCATTGATATACGCCTCCGGTATGGACCTGAGAACATCTTCGAAAGCGGTTGTATGGTCTGCAATTACCCCATTTTCACTCTTTATGAATTCAGGATCATCGTTTCCGCATGAGGTTAAGACCGAAGCGATGAAGATTGAACCCATCAAAAGATAAGCCATTTTTTTCATATGCGATATTTTGATCTGTATGGAACATGTTAATGCTTTCAGGTTCTAATTCGCGGCAAAATAGATATTTCCCCAGCTCACATATGCCGTAGCAATGTTATCGTAGATGCCTCCCCAGTCTCCGGCAGTGGGGGTTGAGGCGCTTCCATCACCATTGGTATCTCCCTTCTGGGTGTCATCCTTGTAGGAGGTGAAAACGACACCTGGTCCGTCGTGATTGTTGATGGCATTGGTATCGTCCAGCAATAGTTCTGAATCGGGCCTGAACTTCAGGCAGACATTGTCGGCAAGTGTCAGGCTTCCTCCGCTGTTGATCCACCAGTCGTTGTCATCAATCACGTAGGGCACTTCAGTCTCTCCCCAGTGGATAAGCCCGTTTACATCATTAATGCTCTCCACGAAGATGCCATTGTACTGGTTGGTAGTGCTTCCTCCGTTTTGTGAGAAGCTATTGCTGTTATCCAGGTCGAACTCCAGGCTGATGGAGAGGGGCCTGACGTTGTCATAAAAAAGATTGTTGGTAATCTGGCATGCGCTCCCCCCGTAAGTGGCATCCAGGGCCCCGTACCAGCCTGTAGCATTATCTCCTGCATTGTGGGCAAAAGTACAGTGATCAACCTTAATGCCGTTTCCGTACATCTGCAGGGTGTACGAATTTCCCAGATCTCCCCCATAGTAGAATTCACAATACTCAAAACGGGATCCGTTTGCATCGTTGGTGGATATATATCCCCAGTCTTTTACTGCCGGTGCAGTTGCATCGTCATCTCCATTGGTGTCTCCTCCGTAACTGTCGTCTTTCCATGAAGTGAAAACAATGGGCTCACCCGCAGTGCCGGCTGCGATAACGGTTCCGGATGCACCAAGTATCATATAGGGCCCGTCGGCTGTAAATTTAATCACGGTACCCGGTTGAATGGTCAGGGTATTCTCAACATAGAAATCCCAGGCTTTGATAAGGTATATTGAATCTGAATACCAGGTTGTCACTTCCGTGACATCGTCAAGGATCTCTACGATATTGGAGGCTTCAACCTCAATCGGGTCGTCGTCACATGAGAAAAAGAACAGAGGAACTGTCATTGCGATGACAGGCAGAATTTTGTTTACCATGGTAATTGTGAGTTTAAGATAGTGATTGTGAGTATAAGTATTAAGTATAAGTTTAAGCCAGGTATACGTTTTGATGAAGTTAATGTTACAATTGTGATCGACAAAATTATTGTGTTTTCCTGGTCTGGCACAATGCTTCCAGTTTCCAATTAATAGAGGCGGTTGGATTAGAACCTGCCCTTGCCTAACTTTGCAGGAGGATGAAACCAGTGCACCTAGCCAGGTTGGTTTGCCTGTCTCTTTTTCTCCTGCAGGCTGCAAATGCTGAATGCCAGTATAGTGATAAGCTGGTAAATCCCATCAGTATTGCGATCCGTGGACATTATGGTTTTATTATTCCACACTCAAAGGCCATTGCCGGGATATCAGATTCGAATCCATGGGGGATTGAGACTGACCTGGCCTGGCACCTGATGCGAGAGAGAATCTGGAAACACTGC
>JBDLIQ010000130.1:0-10393 GCA_039714775.1 Bacteroidota bacterium | reverse complement strand
GCAGGAGGGACCGGATCGGGGAAGACCACGGTGGTTCGAAAGATACTGGAGCGGATCCCGGCCGACCGGGTGGCGCTGATCCCGCAGGATTCATATTACAAAGACAACAGCCACCTTCCGCTGGAGGAGCGGCAGAAGATGAATTTCGACCACCCCGAATCACTGGAGTTTGAACTGCTGGTGGAGCACCTCAGGCAGATGAAAGCCGGGAAGATGGTTCAGCAACCCATCTACAGCTACCTTACCTGTACGCGGGCCGGGGAGACCATCCCCGTGGAGCCGAAGGAGGTGATCATCCTGGAGGGGATCCTGATCTACACCCACAGGCCGCTGATTGATGAGATCGACCTGAAGGTGTTTGTGGATGCCGATCCCGACGACCGGCTGGGGCGGGTGATTGTGCGTGACATGATGGAGCGGGGACGCGATGTGCGAAAGGTGCTGGACCGCTACGAGCAGACGGTCAAGCCGATGCACCTGCAGTTTATCGAGCCCTCCAAGCGTTATGCCGATATTATTGTTCCACAGGGCGGAGAGAACGAGGTGGCCATCTCGATCCTTCTGAATACCATTGAGAAGAAATTGGACCTTTAGTTGAAGTTATGAAGTCTGCAGGCTCTGAAGAGGGTGGGGTGTTGTATGAACTCCATAGGTGATAGTATCAAATGATAGTATCAAATGATAGTATCACTACCGGATAACGGAGAGAGGGAATGGCTGGTATAGAACAAATGGCCATTTGGTCTGATATTTGCAATATACAGGGTAAACATGTAAGTTTATCGCCAGATGCTCGCAAGTGAACTCATATCGGATATTGTAACTGCACTGAAGACCTCTGATACAGGTACCCAGGCGCTTGCGTGGATGGAGGTGTTCCGTATCAAGCACCTGCCCATAGTGAACCACAGGGAGTTTCTCGGATTGATCTCCGATGCCGACATCTACGACCTGAACAACCCCGACACTGCAGTGGGTAACCACAACCTTTCGCTGGAGAAACCCTATGTGACCGAGGATCAGCATATTTACGAGGTGATTGAGTTGTTGTCGCGCCTTGAGCTTACCCTGGTCCCCGTGCTGAATCAGGAGAAACAGTACCTGGGGGTAATTACCCAGGAGGAGCTGATCCAGCATTTTGCCCACCTCTCGGCCATGTATCAACCCGGAGGGATCATTGAGCTGGAGATGAATAACCATGACTATTCACTCAGTGAGATCTCCCAGATCGTGGAGAGTAACAATGCACGGATCCTGAGTCTCTATGTCGCTTCCAACGGTGAGAGCGCCAGGTTGCGGGTGACCCTGAAGATCAACCTGACCGACATGACCTCGGTGCTGGAGACCTTCAACCGTTACAACTACACGGTAGTTTCATCGCACATGAGCAACGAGGACCTGGATGAATTCTACCAGGAGCGTTTTGATGTATTTCTTAAATACCTGAATACTTAACAATGCAAGTCGCTGTTTACGGAAGGAACTTCCCCTCCTATGCCCGCGAGAATGTTGCCACCATGTTCAGCAAGTTCCAGATGTTGAATACCGATGTGTGGATTTTCGAGCCGCTCTATGAATTCCTGGTGAAGAAGGCCGGGTTAAGGCCGAAGGTGGCCGGATTGTTTACCGACCATTCCAACCTTCCCGGGGATGTGGATTTCCTCTTCTCCCTGGGGGGTGACGGGACCTTCCTGGAGACGGTAAACCTGGTGAAAGAGAGCGGGATTCCGGTGCTGGGTGTGAATATCGGACGGCTTGGATTCCTCTCCTACATCTCACAGGAGAACATGGAGGAGTCGCTGGAGAGTCTCTTCAGCGGCAGGTTCGATATCGAGGAGCGCATGCTTCTGAAGGTGGAGACTTCAGGGGCTGGTTTCGACGGTCCGCACACTGCACTGAACGAGGTGCGCCTCTATAAAAACAGCGGATCACTGATTACCATTCATGTGCGTGTCAATGATGAATTTTTAAGTGCATACTGGGCCGATGGTGTTTTGTTATCAACACCCACCGGCTCCACCGCATACAACCTCAGTGTAGGGGGGCCCATCGTGGTTCCCGAGTCCCACAGCCTGATCCTTTCCCCCATCGCTCCGCACAACCTCACCGTAAGGCCCCTGGTGCTTCCCGATACAGCGGTACTGCAGCTCTCAGTGGATACGCGCGACCCACAGTTCCAGATGGCTCTGGATTCACATACAGTCGATCTGGATGTGGATACCATGGTCACCATCCGCAAGGCTGAGGCCACTCTGAAGATGGTCCGAATCGAGAACATCAGCTTCTACAGCACCCTCAGGAATAAATTGATGTGGGGAGCCGATAAAAGAAATTAAAATTATTTACTTATTTTTAACTTTGCGTAACCGCATGGGATACCTCACCGTATAACATGCGTAACATCACAACCCTGTTATGAAGAGAGCTTTTTGGATCCTCATTGCCGCCCTCCTGGTTTTTACCGGTATCGATGCAAATGCACAGCGGTGGAAACTGCGCAGGTACGAGCTGGACATGAACCTGTCAGGAGTTGCTTTTCACGGGGATATAGGGCGTGCCAACAGGCCGATTCCAAACATGTTCAACGGGTTCCGTCCCAGTTTGGGAATCACCCCCAGGTTTATGATCCGGCAGGACCTTGCCGTGAGTCTTGACCTGGGGTGGGTAATGTACGGGGGACAGGATGTGCAGGGAGAGACACACAGCCGCGTCTACTCTTTCAACAGCCAGGCCTTTCAGCACTTTGCAAGATTGGAATATTATCTCCTGGGTGTAAGACGGTCAGGAGGAGCCATCTACAACCGGAAGGGTATGGTGAACAACTACAACAAGATGTACCTCTATGTTCTGGCAGGTGCAGGCGGGATCATGTCCAAATCGACCATCAAGGACCAGGATGGGGTGGAGCTCCTTGACAATCCGGGCTACGACAACACCCTGCAGTATACCGCCGGATTCCCGGTGGGGGGAGGGATCAAGCTCTCCATCGATCCGCGCTGGAGTATCGGGCTCGAGCTGAGTTACAACTTCACCCTGTCGGACTGGCTGGATGGCTATTCAAAGGAGGGTCTCTCAGAATATCTGGATACTTACTACCTGTTGAGTTTCAAGGCGATCTACAAGGTCCGGAACAACAGGAAGGGCCGGCCCATCTTCAACAAGTATTACAGGTAGCCTGTCGATCATCTGTTCAAGCCTGCTCTTCAACCACCTTTTTGAGCTGTTTTTTCGATCATGTTTTTCAGGCAATTGATCAATTCAATCACCCCGGATCCGGGTGCTTCGTTATTCTTGTCTCTTTAACGTATCTTTGTACCGCTTTTAACAAAGGGTGGAGTGTGGTTGTGTGCAGACCGGAGACCCTGACCTCATTTGGAGAAGGGTAGAGCGTGTATGCGGGTGAAGGTATAATAATTTGCTCGCAGAGCCGTTCTTTTTGAGGGGTCACTTAAGCCCCTTCAGGGGAGAGCTACTGAAGGCACCCTGTTAAATGAAAAAGATGCTATACTGGATTTTGAAGAGGACCAGACAGATACTGATCATTGCCGTATTGCTGTTGCCTGCGGTGGTTTCGGGACAGCGCAATTCCGACATCGGGTTTATGGCTGCCATTCCATGGTACCAGGGCGATATCAGTACCATTGTCCCACAGGCCAACCTGGTTCCGCCTGCCATCGGACCCCTTTTGAGGTATAGCTTCAATAAGCGGAGTTCGATAAGGGGCCATGCTGTTTTTTATACCCTTTCCGCTGAAGGGGAAGTTTTTGATGCCGAACCCGCACAATTTCAGGCAAGTTTTGTAGATTTGGGCCTTGATTTCGAATTCAACTGGTGGCCCTACATGACCGCCAGGAGAAGAACGAAGTATTCGCCGTATGTTTCGGCGGGATTGGGTTACAGTGTCAATTATGATGGTGGATCGGTTTCCCACCTCTACCTGCCCTTCGGGGGAGGTTTTAAGGCCAACCTGGGGAAGCGGTTGAGTGGGGGCGTGGAGGTGAGTATGAGGAAGAACTTCACGGATTTGATCGACGGGATTGAGAATGTGGGTTCGACAGAGGGGGGAACACCCATCGGGAACAACGACTGGTACCTTTTCACCGGAGTGTTCCTGACCTACAAGATCTTCGATTTCGGGGAACCATGTCCTGCCATGGAGTAAATATTTAGGATTTTTTAACGAATGGATTTGAAAGACCAGATAGAGAGGGATCGCCTGCCGCGGCACATTGCCATGATCATGGACGGGAATGGCCGCTGGGCCCGGAAGAAGGGTGGAGAGCGCCTTTTCGGGCACCGGAACGGTGTGGAGTCGGTGCGGCAGGTTGTGGAGGCCGCCGGGGAGCTGGGTATAGAGTACCTTACCCTTTATGCTTTTTCAACCGAAAACTGGAACCGGCCCAGGACCGAGATTGATGGACTGATGACCCTTCTCACAAATACCATTGCCAGGGAAACTAAAAAGCTAAACCAAAATAATGTCCGCCTGCTGGTTATTGGAAATCTTGCTGACCTTCCAGCCAGTGTGCAAAAGAGACTTCGGCAAGCGATGGAAGAGACCTCCGGGAATACAGGGCTCAAGCTTGTGCTGGCTCTTAGCTACAGCGGCAGGTGGGAGGTCACCAACGCGGCAAAGCAGATGTGCCGGGATGCAGCCTCCGGGAAGATTGATCCGGAGGGTGTCGATTTCACTTTACTGGAATCGTACCTGACCACCTCCTCTATGCCCGATCCGGAGTTGCTTATTCGCACCAGCGGTGAACGAAGGATCAGTAATTTTCTGCTCTGGCAACTTGCCTACACCGAGCTATACTTTACTCCGGTATTGTGGCCCGACTACCGCAAGGAACATTTTTTTGAGGCCATTATCGATTATCAGAGACGGGAGCGACGATTCGGTATGGTCGATGAGAAATCCAGAGCCGTTACATTGAATAATTAAATGCAGGAATGACACATCGGACTTTACTCTTTATTACGCTCCTGATCTTCGCAGCAACTCTTGCGGCACAGGATACAACCACCACAGTTCAGGAATCGGACACACCGGTTCAGGCAACAGATACACTGGTTCAGGAATCGGACAGACCGGTTCAGGCGGCAGATACACTGGTTCAGGAATCGGATACACCGGTTCAGGCCCCGGATAACCTTGTTAAGGAGGCTGCTGCACCCCCTGTGCCGGACTCCATCAACTATGATGGCCTGCAGGTGATGGATTACGAAAATCCAAAGGAGTATGTGATTGCCGAGGTGACAGTCAGTGGTATCGAATTTATCCAGAAGGAGGTGCTGGTGAGCATCTCAGGTCTGAAGCCCGGGAACACCATCACCCTTCCAGGTGATGAGGTGACCGATGTGCTGAAGAAATTCTGGAGCCAGGGACTCTTTGCAGATGCCAAGATCACTGCCCGGCAGGTGCGTGGGGACAGCATCTGGCTCGATATTTACCTGACCGAGCAGTCGCGCATGTCGCGTCTTAACTTCGTTGGGATCGGGAAATCGGAACAGGAGGATATCAGGGAGAAGATTAACCTTCGGAACGGGCAACAGGTGACTGCCGACATCATGAACAACACCAAACGGATCATCAAGGATCACTTTATCGAGAAGGGGTTCCTGAATACCGAGGTGACCCTCAAACTGCAGGACGATACCCTCAGGGTGAACATGGTGCAGATGGAGGTGAATGTGGACAAGAAGGGCCGGGTGAAGATCAATGAGATCTATTTTAACGGGGCGGGTGCTTTCAAGGAGTCGTTGCTTCGCCGGAAGATGAAGGATACCAAGAAGGTGAGTCTCAATATTTTCAAGGCCTCCAAGCTGGTGTCGGAGACTTTTAAGGAGGACAAGACGAAACTTGTAGCGTTTTACAACCAGAATGGTTACAGGGATGCCAAGGTGCTGTCCGATTCGGTGGCGCTATCGCCCGACATGGAGAACCGGCTTGACCTGTACATTAACATTGAGGAGGGGAACAGATACCATTTCGGAGATGTCGAGTGGATAGGGAACACCAAGTACCCGGCCGAATACCTCAATTCGGTGCTGGGGATCGAGAAGGGGGATGTGTTTGATCAGAAGGTGCTCGACGACCGGCTCTTTATTGACGAGGATGCGGTAAACGGGGTCTACCTTGACCACGGCTACCTCTTCTTTTCGCTGACCCCGGTAGAGGTGAGTGTGGAGGATGATACCATCGATTTCGAGATGCGCATCTACGAGGGTGAGATCGCCACCATCAACCAGGTGATTATTAAAGGGAACAGCCGCACCAGCGAACATGTGGTAAGGCGTGAATTGCGTACCCTGCCGGGGGACAAGTTCAGCAAGGCTGAGCTGATCCGTACCGTAAGGGAGCTGGCCAACCTGGGCCACTTCGATCCGGAGACCATCGAACCCAATCCCATTCCAAACCAGGCGGATGGAAGCGTGGATATTGAGTATCGGCTGACTGAACGGGCCACCGACCAGCTGGAGGTTTCTGGAGGATATGGCGCCGGGATGCTGGTGGGAACCGTGGGAATCCGTTTCTCCAACTTTGCCATCGGCCGTATCTTTGATCCCAAAGCGTGGCGTCCGGTGCCCTCGGGGAACGGCCAGACCCTTTCGGTCAGGGCGCAGACCAACGGAAAATTTTACCAGTCCTACAACTTCTCATTTGTCGAACCGTGGTTCGGGGGAAAGAAACCCAACTCATTCTCTGTTTCGGTCTACCACTCGAAGATGAACCGGAACATGTACAACTACTGGAACCCCGGAGATATACCCGACGAGTATATGAAGGTAACCGGTGCATCGCTGGGGCTGGGACGAAGGCTTACCTGGCCAGACGACTTCTTCACCCTCTACAATTCGGTGAGTTACCAGCGCTACAAGATGAAGGATTACCAGGGATTTCTTGCAGCCAACGGAGAGTTTAACAACTTCAGTTTCACCACCACCGTCGGCCGTAATTCGCAGACGCAGATCATCTACCCGCGGGGAGGATCCAACCTCAGCCTCAGCCTGCAGATTACACCCCCTTATTCGCTCTTCAACCCGGATTTCGATTATATCAATGCGGCCGATCCGGAAAAATACAGGTGGGTGGAGTACCACCGCTGGATGTTTAAAGCCGACTGGTACTATGCGCTGCTGGGCGACCTGGTGCTGATGACCCGGATCCACTACGGATACCTGGGCCATTATAACGACGACATTGGTCCCTCACCATTTGAGAGCTTCGACCTTGGTGGGGACGGCCTCTCGGGGTACAACCTTTACGGACGGGAGACCATCGCACAGCGTGGATATCCCAATGGAAGTCTGACCCCGAGCGTATATAATTCGGAAGGCATGCTTCAGAAGTCAGGAAACGTCTACACCAAGTACACCATGGAGTTGCGCTACCCGGTATCGCTGAATCCATCGGCCACCATCTTTGTGCTGGGCTTCCTGGAGGCGGGGAACGCATGGTACTCCATCGACCAGTTTAATCCCTTTACCGCCAGGCGTGCAGCAGGGGTGGGTGTTCGCGCCTTCCTGCCAATGTTCGGACTGCTGGGAATCGACTGGGGCTGGGGATTCGATGACTATCCCGGACACGCCGGGGTCAGCGGATCACAGTTCCATTTTACCATCGGACAGCAGTTTTAATGCGGGGATCCAGGGATGACCGGTTCATTATATATTGTTGATTTACAATCCTCCAGCGCGTTCGCGCCGGCGGACGGATTCGGCGGACGAATGTTTTGGTTTTCAGGGCCGTACTGTTTTGGTACGATGTTTGAATTAGACAACATGGGTAAAACCATCATAGGTGATATTATCATTTGATACTATCACCAAACCACTAAACGAGGTGGTACACCCATGGAAGATTAGATTTATAAAGAATTTAACGTATAAATACAGAACATTATGAAAAAGAGCATCAGCATTGCAATGGCCCTCTTCCTCTTCGCAGGAGTAGCCATGGCCCAGAAGTTCGCATTTGTGGACACCGATTATGTTCTTCAGAACATCCCCTCATACAGTGCTGCCCAGGGTGAACTGGACAAGGCTTCTGAAGAGTGGGAGGCTGAGATCACCGCCGAGTACGAGGAGATTGAGAAGATGTACAAGACCTACCAGTCGGAACGTGTTCTGCTCACCGATGAGATGAAAAAGAGACGTGAAGAGGAGATCGTCAACAGGGAGCGTCAGGTGAAAGAGCTGCAGGCCAAGTATTTCGGCCCTGAGGGTTCTCTCTCCAAAAAGCGACAGGAGCTGGTGAAACCCATTCAGGATGCCATCTATAAGGCTGTCAAAGAGCTTTCAGCCGAAGGCAGTTATGCAGTGATTTTCGATACTGCATCGGGGGCCTCTATCCTCTACTCAAATCCCCGTTATGACCTGAGTGATGAAATACTCAAAAAGTTAGGCTATAAGAATTAGGAGCTTACATCTCCGCATTATTGTTTTCATAAAAACCGAATATAATTTTTCAAATTATGTGAGAGCGAAGCGGCTCGACTTGTTTTCAAGTCAAACATTATGTACGTTTGTAAGCGCTTTTTAACATTGTATCAATAATTTACGAAACAACAGATAATGAACACGATGAAAAGAATTACCCTGGCAATAGCCATTTTAACCATGGCCCTTGCAGTTAACGCACAGAAATTTGGTCACATCACCGCTGAGGCTTTGCTCCAGGTGATGCCAGAATATGATTCCGTACAGGTTGCACTTCAGCAGCTGCAGCAGGACTACTCCCTGGAGATCGAAAGGATCCAGGTGGAGATAAACAAGAAGATTGAGGAGTTTAACCAGACCGAAGCCACCATGAGCGACCTGATCAGGGAGGCCAAAGCTTCAGAGATCCAGGAGATGCAGGTGCGTCTTCAGAACTTCACGCAGACTGCCCAGCAGGACCTCCAGCAGCAGAGTATGGCGATGGTTCAGCCGGTGATGGAGAAGATCCGCAAGGCCATTGCGGCGGTAGCCAAAGAGAACGGCCTTATCTACGTATTTGACATGAGCCAGGGCAACCCGGTCTATGCCTCCGAGGAGAGCGTGGATGTGCTTCCGCTGGTGAAGACGAAGCTCGGATTGTAGCAGAGACTCACCCTCCTGCAATAGCGAACCCTCCTGTAGCAGTGACTTATGGTCCGGCAGGAGAGATTCGCTTTTTTTTTACTACTTTCAGTTTGTCATGGCGAAGAGCAGTCCAATAGGTTTATTTGATTCGGGTGTAGGAGGTTTGACCGTGGCCCATGCACTGCATACGCTGCTCCCTTCGGAGCAGTTGATCTACTTCGGTGATACGATCCATCTTCCTTACGGGGACAAATCCAGGGAGGCCATCCTCCGGTACTCGCTGGGGATTGCCGACTTCCTGCTGGAAAGACAATGCAAGGTGATCCTGATTGCCTGCAACAGTGCATCTGCCAATGCTTTCGAGGAGGTGAAGTCCCACGTTGGAAAACGTGCGGTGGTGATGAACGTGATCGACCCCGTGGTGGACCGTGTCTGCTCACAGCAGAGCGGACCGCAAAACATCGGGGTGATCGGCACCAAGGCCACCATCGATTCGGGTACTTACGAGAGAAAGATCTTAGAATCGGATTGCAAAGCTGCTGCCGGATCCACCGCTGGCTCTTCCGAAAGTTCAAAGCTCCAGGTGAATTCTCTTGCCACCCCGCTGTTCGTACCCATGATAGAGGAGGGGTTTGTCTTCGATGACATCTCCAACGCCATCATCCGCTCCTACCTTTCACGCAAGGAGCTGGAGGGCATCGACTCACTGATCCTGGGATGCACCCACTATCCCATCATCCGGAACCAGATCAGCCGCTTTTTCAATTTCGAAGTGGATGTGCTCGATACGGCCCGGATCGTGGCCGAATCCGTACAACAACTCCTCTCCGAAAACGATCTCCTCAGTATAAAACTTCCGGGGGAGAACCAGTTCTATATCTCCGATCACACCCCCTACTTCGAGGTGGTCGCCAACATCTTCTTCAACGAAAAGATCCGGCTTGAGAAGAAGAACATCTGGAAATAGCCCCAATCGGCGCTATTTGTACCACGCTGCGTAATCGAGGTAGTTGGAGGCGATGCCTTTGATCATCTTTTCCAGGCGCACCGGGTCGATGGTTTTTACCCGTTTGGCGGGTACGCCGGCGTAGAGGCTGTTGGGCTCCAGGATGCTCTTTTCAAGTACCACCGATCCTGCTGCAACGATGGTGTTGGAGTGTACCACGGCGTTATCAAGTATGACCGAACCGATACCGATGAGTACACTGGATTCAATCTTTGCCCCGTGTACCACCACGTTGTGACCAATGGTTACATCATCACCGATCTCAACCACCGATTCGTTGTAGGTGGTGTGCAGGGTGCTCCCATCCTGGATGTTCACCCGGTT
>JBDLIQ010000129.1:0-10511 GCA_039714775.1 Bacteroidota bacterium | reverse complement strand
TGGTCAGGTAGGTTCCGATCTTAAGTTTTCGTGAGGCCGTGTGGTCAAGGTTGATCCTTTCAGTATAACGTTTCAGATGTGAAAGGTACTGGATCTCGTCCTGGTAGAGGTATCCGCCTGACATGTAAAATGCCGTTTTATCATTACCTCCCCTGACCGAAAGTTCGTGGGAACTCATGGGGGCATTCTGAAAAAGCTCATCCCTCCAGTTGGTGTTGATATTTCGCAGTCTGTTATTTTCGGGATCATCCGGATTCCTGTCTCCCAGCTCAATCTCGTAATCGATCTTCTGTTCAGAATTCATCATGTCAAACTGGTCCCGGGCAATTACAGACTGTCCTAGTTGCATTCTGTAGTTGATCTCAGTCTCCTGGTTATTCTTTCCCCGTTTTGTGGTAATGATAACTACACCATTGGCCCCCTTCGACCCGTAAATGGAGGTTGAGCCGGCATCTTTCAGAACACTGATATCCTCAATGTCATTGGGGTTCAGGGCCGAAAAGTCACCGGCTGTGATCTGCACACCATCCATGATATAGAGCGGGTCTGTGCCGGCATTCAGCGAGCTGACCCCCCTGATCCGGACCGTGGCATTTGAACCGGGAGCCCCCGAGTTTGTAATTACCTGCATTCCTGCTACCTGGCCCTGGAGCATGGCATCAAGACTGGCAACGGGGATCTGTTCTATCTGGTCAGAGCTAACCGTAACCACCGAACCGGTGATGCTCCCTTTTCTTTTACTTCCATAACCCACAACCACCACCTCGTCCAGTGCTTCGGTGCTGGGTACCATGGCCACATTGATCTCGGTTTGTGATCCGATGGCAATCTCTTCGGTCTGCAGGCCCACAAAGGTGAACCTGAGAATCTCAACAGAGGCAGGTACATTTATGGAGTAGTCTCCTTCAAAGTCGGTAATCGTCCCAATTGTGGTCCCTGCTGCCACAACGCTTACACCGGGCAGGGGTGTCTCGTCCCCGGCCTGGGTAACTCTCCCGGTGATGGTATTCTGGGCATAAATACCAAGGGTAGTTATACAGAGAGAGAGAAATAACAGGCTTCTTTTCATAAATATAGTTTCAGAGTTTCAATAGATCCACAGATAATAACTTTTCAATTGGATTTCTGTTCAAAGGGGGGTAAAAATAGGTTTATTTTCGTAAAAGGAAATTGATATTCTCCAAAATGGAATCAAATCTATTTTTAACAACATATTTTCCTGCTCGGGAGAATTTGATATTCCAAAATCTCCATCTTTACACACGCTCGCTTAATGAGCAGTAGGTCAGGGTAATAGTAGCATTCCTGTCAGGTTATTTGTTAAATTCTGTTAAAGCTGGTCGAAATTTTTTCAGGCATGCATACCTGTATTGCCCGTCAATATTGAGATGGGGATAATTTTGTGTTTAATAATTTTTTTATAGATTTGGCAGCAATAGAGTCTTTTGCTAATTACTTATTAAACCTAAAACTTTAATCTATGAAGCGAATTATTTTCGTAATGTCACTCCTGTTGTTTGTGGGCTTCAGCCTATTACAGGGACAGGGTGTACAAGTTACGGGTAATGTGACCAGTGCCGATGACGGCTCTGCACTGCCCGGGGTGTCGGTCGTTGTGCAAGGTACAACGATAGGGACCGTGACAGATTTTGAAGGAAATTACTCAATCACCGTTCCTGATGGAACAGCCACACTGTTGTTCAGTTTTGTGGGTATGGAATCCCAAACTGTTCAAATGGCGGGACAAACGGTGCTTGATGTGGTCCTTGAAGCTTCTGCAACAGCACTTGACGAAGTGGTGGTTACTGCAATGGGGATGACCCGGAGCGAGAAATCACTTGGTTATAATGTTCAATCTGTTGAGGCAGAAGATATCTCCAAGGCCAACACTTCTGACATTGTGAATGCCATTGCCGGCCGGACTGCAGGTGTGCAGATTACCAGCTCGGCAGGTACGCCTGGAGCCTCCACGTTTATGACCATCCGGGGTGCTGCTTCCATTACAGGGAACAATGAGCCCCTCTTCGTGATCGACGGGATGCCCATTGTAACAGGTGATGGAGAGATGTCGGTTACCAACAGGGATCCTTATTCAACAGGTGGAACAGGTTCTTCCTCTAGAAGTATTGACCTGAACCCGGAGGACATTGCTGCCATGACCGTTCTTAAAGGTGGTGCTGCAACCGCGCTGTACGGACTTCGTGCTGCAAACGGTGCCATCATCATTACCACCAAGAAAGGTACCACGGGAGCCCAGAAGATGAAGGTTGATTTCCACTCATCAGTGAGTATGGACAAGGTTTCACAGCTTCCCGGAAGGCAGGGTGAATATGCCCAGGGTACCGGTGGAGAATGGGCCGGTGGATACTATGCCTCATGGGGACCCAAACTGGATACCATGTCTTATGATGGTGATCCTGATTACATCTGGGATCCGGACGGAAGGCTTGTCGGACAAAGTGATCCAACTGCCAACGGTGTACCGGCCAAGGTGCATGATGCCTATGATTTTTTCCAGACCGGTTTGACCTTTAACAACAGGTTGGGTATCTCTGCAGGCAACGACAACGCCAGCTATTACTTCTCTGTTGCCGATATGGAGCAGTCAGGTATTGTTCCCAATTCCAAGTATGGAAGGACCAATGTCAGGCTGAACTCTTCGGCAAAACTGACCGATTGGGTGAAGGTCTCTACCAACATGACCTACTCCAACTCCAGGGTCAACCATATCCAGCAGGGTTCCAACACTTCGGGTGTGATGCTCGGCCTGTTAAGGACTCCCCCGTCATTTGACAACAGTGCAGGGTATGAGTTTGCTGATGGCACCCAGCGAAACTACCGGAACGGTGGTGGCTATGACAACCCCTACTGGACAGCCAATAAGAACTCCTATAATAATGAAGTCAACCGTTTCATCGGAAATGCCATTCTGAATTTCACCTTTACAGATTGGTTCAGTGCCTCCTACAACCTGGGTATTGATAGCTATACCGAACAGGGTAAAGACATCATTGCCATCGGTTCAAGGACAAGGCCTGCCGGTGCAGTTGAGGTGGCTAGCGAGTCTTCGCGACAGCTTAACTCTGACCTGCTGCTGAACTTCCACAAGAGTTTCGAGGATCTGGATGCAAGCCTGACCCTGGGTAATAACATATTCGAAACAGGATATAAAGGGGTATGGGGAGATGCCAACGGACTGGAGATACCAGGGTTCTACTCACTCTCCAACTCGTCGGATAACCAGACAGGTGCTTATGGAGAATCATACCGGACAGCGGCTCTGTTCGCTGATATTCAGCTGGCTTATATGGACATGCTCTTCATTGGTGCCACCGGACGTAACGACTGGTCCACCACCATGCCCGAGGATAACCTCTCAGCCTTCTACCCCTCAGCAAGCCTTGGCTTTGTATTTACAGAGCTCGGATCACTGAAGGGAAACAGTGTAATCTCCTTTGGTAAACTGCGCGGATCCTGGGCCAAAACGGCAAACGTTGCAGAACCGTATAGTACTAAAACCATCTATAGCCTGGCTACAGCAAGGGATGGATGGACAAACGGTGTGTCATTCCCCTACCAGGGTTATACAGGATTTGACCTGGCTTACGGAATGGGTAACCCGGACCTGAGGCACGAATCGATGACCTCTTTTGAAGTGGGCGCCGACTTGAGGTTCATGAACAACAGGTTCGGTGTGGATCTCTCCTATTTTAACAACCTGAATACCGACCTGCTGCTCTATGTTCCCATTGCTGAATCATCAGGGCACGGATCGGTCTACATGAATGCTGCAGAGATGGAGTCCAAGGGTATCGAGGTAAGTGCCAATGCTGCAATTATCCAGGGTGATTTTAACTGGGATATTTTTGCCAACTTCACCAAGATGACCAACACTGTGCTTTCATTGGCAGAGGGTGTTGAGAGTTTCGCGCTGGGTGGATTTAATGTTCCCCAGACCAGGGCCGTTGCCGGAAGAGAGTTCGGAAGTATTTACGGAAACGACTGGTACAGGGATCCCGAAACCAATGCGGTTTTGATCAACGATGATCCTTCTGATGCCTATCCGGACGGATATCCAATGACCGACGACAGGGTGATGGTGCCGGTGGGTGATGTGAATCCCAACTGGACAGCCAACATTACCAACACCTTTAGTTATAAAGGGGTTCGCCTCTCTTTCCTGATCGACATCAAGAACGGTGGCTGGATGTACAACGGTACAGCCTTTGCCATGAACTTCTTTGGTGTACATGAAAGGACAGCCAACCGTGAGGTATACTATACTCCTGAGGGAACCATTGATTTTGAAAGGACTCCCGAGGAGAACCTGCAGGTGTTTGAAGGGGTATACGGACACGTTGATGCGGACGGTAACCCGGTATCATCAGGTGTAGAGAATGTTTCACCTGTTGTTCTGGACCAGGCCTGGTTCCAGGGACAGGGCAGTAACTTCGGTGGTGGTGCACAGACTGCATCCATGGAGCCTGCCGACTGGGTAAGACTGCGTGAGGTCACACTGGCCTACACCATTCCCACACAGAAGAAGGTGGTACAGTTTGCTGAAATATACTTCACCGGAAGGAACCTCTGGCTGAGTACGCCCTATTCAGGAATCGATCCCGAGACGAACCTGCAGGGAGCTGTTAACGGACAGGGCATGGACTATTTTAACATGCCTGGAACCAAGACTTACACTTTTGGTGTGAAGTTGACATTCTAGAGGTAATACGTAAGATAAAAAAACAAAGAGATATGAAAAAGAGAAATTTCAAAAACCACTGGATTGTAAAAGCCGGCGTGATCCTGTTATTGGTCGCTTTTATCTCATCCTGTGAGAAGTGGATCGATCCCACGATGAACGAGGATCCGGATGCACCGCAATCAGTACCCATGTCACTTATGGTTCCGGCCATCCAGCAGACCATGGGCTTTAACCTGATGGGTAACAATACTGTGCGTACCACAAACCTGTGGATGCAATTCTATGATGGTATTGCAAGACAGTCACTGACTGAGATGCGCTACCAGCTCAATACAGCTGATGTAACCAACATATGGAGCAATATCTATACAGAGCTTCTTAATGAATCGAAGCTTCTGGCAGAGAAGGCTGTTGAAGAAGGATCACCGCACAATGCCGGGATGGCCAAGGTGATGACCGCCTGTGGACTTGGCATAGCGACCGACCTGTTTGGGGATATTCCCTATTCAGATGCGCTGAAGGGTTCTGAAAATGTGTTGAAGCCTTTGTTTGACACCCAGGAAGAGATCTATACATCTATCTTTTCTCTCCTTGATGAGGCCCTTTTAGACCTTGCCGATGAAGAGGATCTCATCGGAATCAGCGGAGATGTGATCTATGGAGGTGATGTTGATGCCTGGATCGCTGCTGCACATGCCCTCTATGCACGGGCCGAACTGCAGCTCTCCAAGGTAAATGGTGCTGATGCATACAATGGTGCGCTGGATCACATTGCTGATGCAATTGGCGAAGGCGGTGACATGGAGGTCCCTTTCGAGTCGGCCAATAAGAACCCGGTTTTCCAGTTTATGGAGCAGCGGACCGACATCCGGATCTGCCAGACCTTCCTGGATGAGCTGGAAGCCAACACCGATCCGAGGATTCCTTTCTACGTTGCTGAAAATGACGATCTGGAACTGATAGGCAGTCCTCCTGCAAGTGGAACAGAGAGTGCCTCCTGGCCTGGTGATTACATGGCCGCCGAGGATGCTTCCACTGTACTGATCTCTTATGCTGAGGTGAAGTTCATTGAGGCGGAAGCGCTGTTGCAGACCGGAGATGCTGCTGGTGCAGCTGCCGCCTACAATGCTGCTGTTCTTGCCTCTGTTGCAAAGGTGACCGGAGAAGATGGCCAGACCTGGATGGATGATAACAACATCACCAAGAATGATGCGAGCATCGACCTGGAGTCTATCATCATGCAGAAGCGTCATGCGTTGGTAGGTCAGGTTCAGCCATTCTCAGACTGGAGAAGAACCGGCATTCCGAACCTTACGGTTATTGCAGGTGCAACCAAGACAGAGATACCAAGAAGGTTCCCCTATTCACAGGATGAGATTATCTACAATGAGGCAAATATCCCTCCCGTTGGATCGATCATTGTCCCGGTCTGGTGGGATGAGTAGAGCCTGATAAATTGAAAAATTAAAACAGAAAGAATTATGAAAAATATCATTAAATATGTTTTGATCTTTGTCATAGGAGGTTTGGTACTGTCATCGTGTGAGGATCTGGAATCCAACTATGCTGCCATGACCAAGGACTATGACAAGAGCAATACCACTTACTTTATCCAGTATCTCAATGCTTCACAAAGCTTTGAGACTGCGATAGACGAAGCAGGTTTGCCTGCCAACATTGAGACCACCGTGGGTGTGGCTCTGTTGGGGGCTCCTCAATCCTCTGATATTACTGTGACCATTGTGGTTGATGAGTCATCCACAATGACAAGCAGCATGTATACCCTGGAATCCACTTCCATCGTTATTCCTGCCGGCTCAACCTCAGGATCGGTAACTTTGACAGCCCTTGCTGCAGAAATGCCAGAAGATGAGACACTGAAACTGGTATTGAATATGGATGCTGGTGGTGCTGAGGCAGCAACTGCTGCCCAGTTGAACTATTCAATGCTCAGGATTAAGTTCTGCCCGCTGGATGATCTGAATACCATGGTTGGAACCTATACAGGAGTTGATGATTGGGGATATGATAATAAGGCAGTCACTTCTGTGGATGGAGAGAACTTCATGATGCTTGGATTGAATAAGGGCTGGATGGAAGATTTCTGGGGGGAAACTGTGCTGGAGCAAGTTCCCGTAATTGTGACCATGAAGCCCAACGGTGAACTGGTCATTGATAACCAGTACTTCATGAAAACAGACTATGAAGGGGATGATTACTTTTACCATATGCAGGGATCAGGAATGTGGGATAACTGCAAAAAGACCCTGCTTATCACCTATGATGTTCTGTATGATGATGGAACCAACCTTTCTGACTATGGTTATGGTCCCTTCACCGTGATGCTCGCAGGGAGCTAATCCTTTGGCAATACATCAAGTTATGTAAAATCGGGGCTGTCTCTTTTCAGGGGCGGCCCCGAATTTTTTGTTATCTTTGTGCGATCTAATTTGAGCTATTAATGTTGCGTTTATGAACGATTATTCCATTACCCACTTGAGAGAACTTGAGGCCGAAGCGATCTACGTGATCAGGGAGGTTGGGGCGCAGTTTGAAAAACCGACCCTGCTGTTTTCAGGGGGGAAAGATTCCATTGTGATGTATCACCTGGCCATGAAAGCTTTCTGGCCACAGGTTGTGCCCTTCCCATGCCTCCATATCGACACCGGGCATAATTTTGAGGAGACCCTGACATTCAGGGATAAGCTGATGGAATCTACAGGGGGACGCGTGATCGTCCGTCTTGTTCAGGATGCCATCGATGCAGGAAAGGTTGTGGAGGAGACCGGGGTCAATGCCAGCCGCAACTTGTTACAGACAGTTACGCTGCTGGATGCCCTTGAGGAGTTTAAATTTGATGCAGCACTTGGTGGTGGCCGCAGGGATGAAGAGAAGGCAAGGGCCAAGGAGCGCTTTTTCTCACACAGGGATGATTTTGGACAGTGGGACCCAAAGAACCAGCGTCCCGAACTCTGGAATATTTTTAACGGGAAGAAGCACATGGGTGAACACTTCAGGGTGTTTCCACTCAGTAACTGGACAGAGATGGATGTATGGCAATACATCTACCTGGAAAATATTGATATTCCCAACCTCTACTATACCCACAAGAGAGAGGTCTTTAACCGTGATGGTGTCTGGTTGGCCAAAGCCCCTTTTATGCAGTTAAAGGAGGATGAATCCTATGAACTGAAAGATGTTCGTTGCAGAACCATTGGTGATGTTAGCTGTACCGGTCTGACCCTTTCAACTGCCAATTCATTGGAAGACATTATCCAGGAGGTGGCTGCAGCACGTTCCACAGAGCGGGGCGGCCGGTATGATGATAAAAGATCCGAAGCTGCCATGGAGGATAGAAAGAAAGAGGGTTATTTCTAATTAAGTCAACCTTATTCAGGCATAGAGAAATCACCAATCACCAATCACCAATCACAAAAGAGATGAGTAATAAAGAGAATCCGGCTCCGGGATATTTAGATATGGAACTGATGCGGTTTACCACCGCCGGAAGTGTTGATGATGGCAAGAGTACCCTTATCGGGAGACTGCTCTATGATTCGAAAGCAATTTTTGAGGACCAGATGGAGCAGCTCGAGATGGCCAGTGAAAGAAGGGGAGAGGAACAGGTAAACCTGGCCCTTTTGACAGATGGCTTGAGGGCTGAACGGGAGCAGGGAATTACCATTGATGTGGCATACCGCTATTTTGCCACTCCAAAGCGCAAGTTTATCATTGCAGATACACCAGGGCATGTTCAGTATACGCGGAACATGGTCACCGGTGCATCTACGGCCAACCTGGCCATCATATTGGTCGATGCCCGTCACGGTGTACTGGAACAGACCATTCGCCACTCATTTATCGCCTCCCTGCTGGGAATCCCCCATATACTCATTTGCGTAAATAAAATGGACCTGGTGGATTATAATCAGGAGGTTTTTGAGGGGATCAAAAGTCAATTCGAGCCTTTTAAGGAGACGCTCAATATTGAGGATGTCAGGTTTATCCCCATCAGCGCACTGGTGGGAGACAACGTGGTGGACCGAAGTGAAAAAACGGATTGGTACCAGGGAGCGACACTGCTTGAGATGCTTGAAACAATCGATATAAGGAGCGATGTTGATCTCGACAACAGGCGTTTCCCGGTACAGTATGTAATCAGGCCGCAGCGGGAGGAGTTCCACGACTATCGCGGTTATGCGGGTCGCATTGCCGGAGGTGTATGGAAGCCCGGTGAAAAGGTAGCCGTACTACCGGGAGGCATTGAAACCACCCTGGAGGCTATCGACACCATGACAGGAGCGCTGGAAGAGGCATTCCCGCCCCAGTCAGTAACCTTCAGGCTTGCCAATGACATTGACATCAGCAGGGGTGATATGATTGTTCCTGTCAGTCAGCAACCGAAGATTGGGCAGGAGATCGACCTGATGGTGTGCTGGCTTAGCGAAAAACCGATGGTGCTGGGTGGAAAGTATACGATCCGCCATACCACCTCCGAACTGCGGGGGATCGTCAGGGATGTCTCCTACAAGGTGAATATCAATAACCTGGAGCATAATGAGGATGATAAGGGTGTTGCTCTGAATGAGATTGCATCGATCAGGATCAAAACCTCCAAGCCGATCTTCTACGACTCTTACAGAGACAACCACATTACCGGTAGCATCATCATTATTGACGAGGCCACCAACAACACGGTGGGTGCAGGAATGATCATTTGAGGCTGTTGTAGTAGATCGCAATGGCTCTCATATCATCACTCTTCTTGATCGATAACCGATGATCTTTTATATACGCTTTTACCTCCACCTGGTGATCAGGAAGTATCTCCAGTAATCCCCTTTTATTTTTTATTTTTTGGGCGGCCGACGGCCCCACTTTGACATAAAAGTTGTTCACCTTCTTCATATTGAACTCTTTTGTCCCTACACCTGATCCATAGTTTGGGGTGTAGCTATCCTGCTCAATCTCAATCTCTCTTCTGAAAAGCATAGAGAGATATCCACCCTCTTCGATCATTTCGAAGTACCCGGCAGCCATCCTGTTGGCTTCAATACTGTATGTTTCGTATACAAATCTCCGGTCTCCAATCTCAACAGCACGCAGGGCGAAAGGTTTATTAATGGTGGCTGTATCCTGGTTCAGAATAAACTCCATTTTATCGCCGTATATATCATACCTGTATTCTAATCCCGGGATCTCAGTTCCATCCACCGCAGTCATCAGCCCGGGAAGAAACTCCTCTGAAAGGTAGGGTGAACCATTTATTGTGGCAGATGAACTGGAGTATCGCATGGTGGCCACACCATCAATGATATCCACAGCGTGTGGCTCCATATTCGTTGTATTCAGGGTGAAAGAGCCTTTATTGGGTGTGTAGCCTATCTGAGCACTCACCGATGCAATAAGAAGCAGGAGCGTGAATGTGCTGAAGATCTGTTTACGATTCATTGTTTTATGATTTGTTTGGGTTTTTAATTTGTTTGGTTATAACGGTTTGGTGGGTTTAAAATTGTATTCTGTAACTGAGCAGGACGCCCTGGTGACCGGGAATTAAAGATACATTTCCCAGGAGACTCTTCTCAATTTTTCTGTTTTCAACCCCTCTTCTGGCCACCCAGATCACATCAAAGAGCCAGGAGGCAATACCGATCCCAAGTAATATCTCAGTATCGTATGGAAAGAGCCAGGGTTTGGTTGTGGCCGGTTCCTTCATCCATTCGTGATCAATATAGATGTATGGTTCAGGGCTCTCTCCAGATTGGTAATATCCGGGGGGCATCATGACGGGAGGGATCTCCTCGCGGTT
>JBDLIQ010000128.1:0-10690 GCA_039714775.1 Bacteroidota bacterium | reverse complement strand
TTTGTATTTGAGAATGTTACTGATGGACCAATTTCAACAGGTGCAGGTAAACATTACTATTTTACAGATCATGGTGTATACGTAGGAGGAGCCTTTGGGGTATATATTCCGGGCAGCTATCGCAGTGATACGCCAATGCCTGTTGTTTTTGCTTCGCATGGAGCTTATGGGATGGGCCCCCGTGAACTGAATAACTGGGAAGGAGTAGCTGAAAACCATGGCTTCATTGTCGTTGCACCATCATATAGTTTTGCGACCAACCATTATATTGAAGGCAATGGAGCAGGGGCAAATATTGAGAGTGAGCGTCATATGACTGCCGAAATTATGGAGAAGCTTCTTGCCAGCGATCTGAATATCGACACAACACGTATCCTGGCTACCGGTTTTAGTGGCGGAGGTATGCCAACACACTATATGATGATGAAGCATCCCCGGTATTTTACTGCATTTTGCCTGCGTTCAGCAAATTACTCCACCTTCTATTCGTTGGATATTGATCTTAATTATTGGAGGAAAAAGCCGGGTTATGTTTTCTGGAGCGATAATGATGTAAGCTTTATTCCCGGCCAGGGAGAAGATTTTTTAAAGGATTTCTTAAAAACGGAAGATGATGAGTCCTGGTCTTCTGCTCAGTCCGATGGCCTTATACACTGGACCAGCGCTAACGGAAAGACAGAATGGCAGGAAAACTCTATTGGCCATAACCATGCAGCAGAGCTTACTGCCTCCTGGTTTATGGAGCTGGATTCTGCCGATTGGGCTATACCATTGGATACCTCAAACTATATATCTATTAACAGTAATGAGCTGTCAGCTGTAGTCTATCCAAATCCGGTAGAGGATCTCCTTAAAGTTGTCTTATCAGATGTAGTATACCAGAAAGAACTGGAGATTGAAATCTCTTCCGTTAAAGGAGATCTTATGATGTGTGATTCCATCATATATAATGGAAGCATTCATATTGATATGAGCTCATTTCCTTCAGGAACCTATTTTGTCAGGTTATCTGTTGAAGGGAAACAGTTTGTAAATACGATTCTGAAGAGTTAACAGAACTGTTCCTGCGGTGATAAAAGAATAATTACTTTTCTTATACTCCTTTATGGAAGGTTATGCGTATAGCTTTTCGATACCCTTAATATGTGGAAGATATTTTATTGAAGAAGCTTAATCAATTAATCCCAAATTAAACATTATGAAACGAAAATTTACTCAAATCTTTCAGCAAGCGTTCCTTCTTGTAGCGCTATTATCTGTAAGTGTATTGAGCACTAATGCGCAATACACACTAACTGATGATGATGCAGTGGTTACCAATGGACATCTTGTATCAGTTGATCTTACTAATCTTACCAGTGCTGATTCAACGGATATTGTTATTCCTGAGACGCTGGATGGTCAAACAGTAACCGGTATTTTTACCGGGCAAGGTGGTTTTGGGGCAGGATCTTCAGAACCGACAAATTTAGTAACACTAACAATTCCGGCTACTGTTGACAGTATTGGGGAGAAAGCCTTTATATTTCATCACACCTTAGAAAATGTAATATTCGAAGGCGAAAGTCAACTTTTGTATATTGGTTATGCAACTTTTGCTTATTGCAACGGTTTAACGCCTGCCGGACTTACACTTCCAGCCAATCTTGTTAAGCTTCAGAATAAAGCTTTTGTACAAAGCCCTGGTATGACTGGATTAACTTTCCCGGTATTACCCGGATATACAACTACATGGAGTGATGGCGCTACTGAATATGCCGGTGGTGATGTGATTCCGAATCTCGGTGATGTAACTTATGAACGTACAGCAGCAGTACAGGATCCATATACATTGACAGATGACGATGTGGAAGTTGTCAATGGCCGTATTGTGTCAATGGTATATGCCAATTATGAGACAAAAACGGAAGTTATTATTCCCGGAACCCTGGATGGTCAAACAGTAACAGGCCTTTTTGCCGGGCAAGGTGGTTTTCAAAACGGAACCGTGTCGGTTTTATCCAAGATAACAATTCCGGCTTCTGTTGACAGCATAGGGGAGAAAGCTTTTATATTCTGTCCCTTAACAGATGTGGTATTTGAAGGCGAAAGTCAACTTGAATATATTGGTTTTGCGGCTTTTGCTTATATAACCACTTTAGCACCTGATGTCACACCCGGACTGACACTTCCGGCTAGTCTTGTTAAGATTCAGAATAAGGCTTTTGTAGCAAGCTCTGGGTTGCAAGGTTTAACTTTCCCGGTAGTACCCGGATATATATCTACATGGAATGATGGCACTACTGATTATGCTGGTGGTGATGTGATTGCAAATGTAGTAGCAGACCTTACTTATACACGTACAGCAATGGTGTCTGCGACCACATATACTGTTACGTTTGAAGATCATGATGGTACGGTATTAAAAACAGAAACTGTTGTTGAAAGTGGCGCAGCTACAGCACCTGCAGACCCGACACGTACTGGTTATACTTTCACAGGCTGGGATGTTGCATTTGATAATATCACAGCAGATCTTACAGTTGCTGCAACATATACTATTATCACTTACACCATTACTTATGAGCTTGACGGTGGTACGAATGATGCTGCCAACCCTGCTGATTACACAATAGAAACAGCAACAATAACTTTGGCTGATGCTACTAAAGACGGTTATACCTTTAAAGGTTGGTACTGGGAAGCTACGTTTGAAAACGCTGCAACTGAAATCACACTGGGGACTGCTGCAAATATTACCTTGTATGCTAAGTTTACCTGGATAATCGTAGGGCCATACACATTGACTGATGACGATGTAGAGGTTGTCAATGGCCGTATTGTGTCAATGGTATATGAAAATTATGAAACAGCAACGGAAATTATTATTCCCGGAACCCTGGATGGTCAAACAGTAACAGGCCTTTTTGCACTGCAAGGTGGCTTCCAAAACGGGGTCGTGTCGAATTTAGCCAAGATAACAATTCCGGCTTCCGTTGACAGTATTGGGGAGAAAACCTTTATATTTTGTCCCTTAACAGATGTGGTATTTGAAGGCGAAAGTCAACTTAAATATATTGGTTTTGCGGCTTTTGCTTATCTCAACAAAGGCACTATAGCACCTGATGCCACACCCGGACTGATACTTCCAGGTAGTCTTGAAGAGATTGCTCCTAAGGCTTTTGTAAATAGCACTGACCTGACTGGTTTAACTTTCCCGGTGGTACCCGGATTTGCAACTACATGGAATGATGGCACTACTGATTATGCTGGTGGTGATGAGATTCCAAATTTCGGGGATGTAACTTATATACGTACAGCAATTGTGGCTGCACCCTATACTGTTACGTTTGAAGATCATGACGGTACGGTATTAAAAACTGAAGATGTTGCTGAAGGTGGTGCAGCTACAGCACCTGCTGATCCAACACGCACTGGTTTTGATTTTACAGGCTGGGATGTGGCATTTGATAACATCACAGCAGACCTTACGGTTACTGCACAGTATACTATTAAAAGCTTCACAGTTATTTTTGCAGATCACGATGGAACATCTTTACTGGAAGCATTGGTAGAGCATGGTTCAGGAGCAACAGCACCTGCCGATCCGACACGTGATGGTTATAGCTTTACAGGTTGGGATGTGGTATTTGATAACATCACAGCTGATCTGACAGTGACTGCACAGTATGCGATTAATAGCTATACGGTTACTTTTGTAGATCACGACGGAACATCTTTAAAGGAGGAATCAGTAGAGCATGGCTCAGCAGCAACAGCACCTGCAGACCCAACACGTGATGATCATATATTTACAGGCTGGGATGTAGCATTTGATAACATCACAGCCGATCTGACAGTGACTGCCCAATACCAGTCAACCGTCGGAGTGACTGATGAGTTCACGAAATCATTCAGGGTTTATCCCAACCCTGCCAATGATGTGATAAACATCGAATTTGACCGTAGTCAATATGTTCAGGTGTTCATCTATAACTCTATTGGCCATGTGGTAATGAGCAGTGATCTGTCTGCACAAACAATGGATGTTTCGGCACTTTCAGCCGGTGTCTATTTTGTTAAAGTAGAGAATATGGTACAAAAGGTAGTGATCCACTAAGGGTAAACTGCCGGCAAATTATCAAAAGGGCTGTTCCTTCGTGGAGCAGCCCTTTTGTTTGGTCTGGTATGCACCTGGCTGCCCTAAGGTTAGCTGTCGCATTGCTTTTTAGCTATTGATTGATTACCGGGATTCGTCGATGGTCATGGAGACCAGGATCTGCTGGGAGAAGTCGAGCTGGCCCGCTGCAAAGTGCAATCCAAGGTCGATCTTCAGCTTTACATTGCTGTTACTGAAAGGCATAAAGAAAATATCGAGCCTGCCATACTGTTTTAACCTGTAGAAGGGATCGCCATAGAGAAAGGTGTGCCCCTCTCCGCCATAGAACAGTCCGCTCATACCAAGGTTTTTGTATAGTGCTGAGAACTTTGCGGTTGCACCGAAGGGTGTTTGCCAGCCGTCGTCTACCCCACGGATCCGGTCCAGGGAGAGCAATCCGCCAATGCTTACACTGAGGGAGTCCAGGAACAGTCGTTCCGACAGGTTCACCCCCAGGTTAAAGTCAGCCCCCCCATTGTCTCTCAGATGAAACAGGGGGTCAGGTATCGCCCTGGCCGCAAAATGACCCATCATCAGGTGGTGGTCAAGGTAGAGTATGCCTTTTCGGACCATGCCGGAAAATCCGAAGATAAATCTTTCAAAATCCTCGTCCGTCTGCCTGCTGGTCCAGTCGATAAAAACATTCTGGTACCCCCAGTCACCATGGTATCCTAAGTAAACACCCTCGATGTTGGGCCTGTAATAAAGCAGTGTATCGGAGAGCAGTGAGATGGGGTAATCGAGCAGATCTGTCCGGGGATATTCGGGCAGGTTAAGTCGTGGGAAGGCACCTGCACGGAAATCTATATGATCCTTATTGTACTGGTAGTACATGGTTACATCGGGGAGGTGGCCGCCGGACTGGTCCCCGAATTCATAGAGCCAGTTCAGTCCAACCCTGAACCTGTGCGTCTCCTCCAGGCTGGCCCCAAGTTCACCCCTTACGCGGGATCCGAATATGGTTTTCGGAATTCCGATTGAATTATATTCCCGGTTGTCAAGGAAACTGTCAAATCCACCCATCCACTCAAACTCCTGTCCGCTTAGATGAATTCCACTACAAAAGATGAGAAGTGCCACGACACCTCTTTTCAGGTTTCTCAAAGTGTACTATTTTAGAACAAAAATAGTAATCTTCTGAATGTAATGATCTTGTTTTTACTGTTGTTGGGATTGTGAGTCTTCGAGGATCTCCCGTAGTATATCCTTTTCCTTCGAAAGAGCCATTCGCTTGACAAACTCATAATCTTCTATTTTCATACTGGTAAACCACTTTTCCCATAGATCAATTACACGGTCCCATTCCATATCCTTGTCGCGTGGAGCAGCTTCAATGAGCACAATTTTTAAATCGGGATATTTCTCTTTTACACTCTGTAGCTTTGACATGTCCTTTCCCACAATGGGGTATCCGTCGGTAAATAGAAACAGGAAGTTTTGAGTCAGTGTATCACTTACATAATCAACTTTCAGATCTTCATAAAAATATCTCCAGATATCAGCACCATAAAAATCTTTTGGATTATCGCTGAATACGGCCTGATCATAAAGCTTGTCCAGATTATCGAAAAATATTGAGCGTCGCTCTTCTTCCTGTTTTCTTCGTAGCACCGCAGGTATATTTTCAATGTCGATGTATAAACTATCTTCATATAGTTCGCTTCTTAGATTGGCACCACGCTGGGGAGCAATGACAACCTTGATCTCATCACGCGATCGCAGGAACAGGTGTTTTCTGACCCGCTCTTCAAAAAGGGTATATATATGTTTGATCAACTCCTTATCGCGTTCAGACTGGTTGTCCTGGATAATCAGACGATCAGAAAGGTCAAGTAGAATGATATAGTTATGTTTGACAGCAGCGGAGGACTCTTTTTCCTCCTGAGGTGGCATGCATGATGCAAGAAGTAGCATCGCCAGGATAACCGGGATATATTTATTGAGCTGTTTCATCTTCATAGGTGATGTTGGTTTGGCAGATGATTAATTGGTTCGACGCTTGATAACCTTTACCGTACCTGCTTTAATTGCATGTTTCTCTTCAAATTCCTTTTTAATATTCACGCATTTAACCTTTACTTCTTTAAGGTTTTGAGGCGAGAGGTAGGAGATCCATCCGGTTGTAAACTGGTCGATGTAGGACTTTAAGTTGCCCAGATTCACTGTTCTGATATCCTCGCGAAGGTTCCCGATATCGAATCTGATGGGATCTTCCGGTATAAGTTTCTTTTGAAGGTCTTTGATATCATTTCGGAAATGTTTGATGATCTTCTTCAGGTTAATGGTAATAAGCCGTTTTGACCATTCCCGAAACATGGAATCAAGAAGAATACTCCACAGTATGTAAACAATAAATCCCAGGAAGAGAATCATATAAAAAGCAGGATTCGCGGCCCATGATTTGGTTGCAATACCCATTAATTCTTTGGCATATTCCGTATTGTTGTGAATCAGCAGCGCAAGCAGGAAATCAACAAAAAATGTAATGGTAATCAACGAACCCAGAAATACAAATTTATACTTGTGTCTCATCTCAAGAATGACATGAAACGCCCAACCAAATGCATAGAACACAAAAGGTACCAGAAAAAGGAGGAAATTATATTGCAAAGCTTCAGCCAACTCAGCGGGTTTTGGCATAATGCTTCCGGTTCCCATACCAGCGGCCAGGCGTTCAGCAATCCCTTCAAAATCGGTATACAGGGCTTTGTAGGCTGCTGATACGTAAAAGAAGAACAGATAGCCGGTGAGCATAATAAGGATAAACAGGCTTATGCCAAACTTAAATGGGGAGAAGGTCTCCCTCTTCATTGCTTCCGGATCTTTCTCATATTTCTTTTTAATATCTAGCAATTCTTCCCGCCGCACATCAATTTTGTCCTGTTTCTCTTTGATCAGGGCATTAGTTTCCTCGTTATTCCTGTTTGTTTCTTCAAGCTTTGCTTCAAGTTTTTTCAGCCTGTCGCGTTTTTCAGGTTTATCATCCTCATTCAGGCCACTGAATTTTTCATCAACCAGGTCACCATTTAATATCATGTTGAGGTAGGAGGTATAGATCTCAGGATCACCCTTTACATTGCCGGACTTTTCATATCCGAAATCCTGCAATTTTACAAAATCAATATGGTGATGGGCTTTTTCATTTTGAGCTGGTGAAGAAGATCTGGATTTTTCCATTGGGATTAGAGTTGATTAATAACCAAAATAAATAGCAAGCTGAAGTAACAGCAGCAGAACTGCATGTTTTACTACGAAAAATACCAACCTTTGTTACAGTATTTTTTTAGGTGTGATCAGTCCGTGATAGACCGTACTGTTAAAATGCAATCCCGATGGCGATTCCCACCCGAAGCCCAAATCCGCTCCTGTTCAGGAACATGTCCTCTTCCACTGTACCAGCTTCATCCACCAGGTTCCTGAAATTGTAGGAGGGGCCAAACCAGGCATCGATCATCACCACATCCTTCAGCAGCACCTGTTTACCCACATTGAAGGCAAAACTGAGGTTGGTATAGGAACCGGTATTTACATTGAGCGAATCGCGGCCGGTAAGGTTCATATACCTGACGTTGGGGGCAAAGTATGTGCCGCTGGGGGCGGGGGTCTCTGACAGATAGAACCTGAATTCGGGGGTGATGCCATATCCATTTAACGAACCCTCCATATCCCTGGGATGAATCCCGGTATAGAAGAGACCGAGCTGAACGCTCATATTCTCATTAAGGACCCGCTCATATTTTACAACACCTGTTCTGATAAAGGGGCTAAGCAGGTCGGTTTTGATGTTGTTCATCTTCTGTGCCTGCATACCTGAGGTAAGAAGAGTCAGGACAGAAATAATGATTGCTAACTTTTTCATGATGGTTGGGTGTATATGGTTGCAATTATAAAAATAGACTATTTGGCACCACAAATGGTTGCCTCATATTACAAACTATCAACATGGGTTTGCAGAGGACCGGCAGGAATTATTCCTGGGTGGCAATGGACTTATCACACGCCTTGATCCAATCCCGGGTAAACCTGGCATACTTAATTGTTTCGGGATCAGGGATTTTATGATGTTTATGAAGGCTGTAAACCAGATGAATCATCCCATCATGACCCTCTATAATTGAGGGATAGGCGAATTTGGTGCGCTGTTCCTTCTCCTCCCCCAGGTCCTGTTCAATATGGCGTGTGTAGGACCAGCTTTTCCCTCCATCCTCAGAAAGGGAAACAGCCAGCGAGTGCCTTCCATCTTCAAGATCATTGTAAGCCAGTATCCAGTAGCCGTTGGATAGCGTCACGATATCTGAACCTGAACCAGGATTCAGCAGTTCAGAGTCTGTAACAGGCGACCAGGTTATTCCGTTGTCTTTAGATTCACTCACCGGGTGGCGGTTTGGCGGGGGACCGTTATCACGCATATAGGCAACAATGGTTCCATCTTCCCTAAAGGCCATGGAGGGTTGTATGTTGGCGATCCCAACCAGCGGCGTGCTGAATTTCCACGTGGTTCCATAATCATCGGTAATGGCCATGATCGACATCTCCAGTCCGTCTGAATAGAAGGGGATGATGATCCGGTCTCCCACAAAGACAGCCTTGTTCTTGGTTTGCCACCCCATGCGCCTGAAGTAGGGATATCCCAGCTGTGCGCTTTTCCTGCTGCCATCTTCCTGCAGCACACCTCCGCTTCGGATCATGTTATCGCCCCGTGCTCCGTCAAGCTGTTCAGCGGCAAAGAGGTTATACTCCTCCAACTGCTCTTTAGTGGCTCCGCTGGCTTCCAGTCGCTCCCTCAGCAGGGAGGTTTGTTTGCGGACAGATTCCACAAAAGAGTCACCGGGCTGAATCCCTCTTTCGGTTTTATCACCCGGTTTAAAATGAATCACATCCTGCCACTCCCATACCGGCGGTCCGCTCTTCTGCATGTAATTGGTGCTGGTTCGGTATTTGGGCAGGGAGGTGGACCACTGATTTGCAATGACCGTATACCACACCAGCCATAAGGTCTCCTGCGGATCGATAAACAGTACCGGGTTAATGTCCGGGAAATCGGGAACATCAGCCATCACAAACGGTGCGCTCCACTGCGATTCACCCTTTAAAAGGCGTGCTCCCATGATCCTTACATCATCGGCCCAACGCTCCCCGTGTCCCTGGAACCATGCTGCAAGCATATCTCCGTTTTGCAGTTCAACGATGGTGGCCCCGTGGGCATGCTCCTGCTGGGGGGGGAAGATCTCCATCTGCATAAACTCCTCCGTCGCGGCGGACTCCTGTTGCGGGGAGCAGGCCATGGTGAGGATGGTCAGGAAAAGGAGTAGGATTTTGCTGCTTGCGGTTTTCATGAGTTTTGATTTAATGAGATAGAACAATGTTGCTTTGAAGCCTGATATCTTTTGAGGAGGCGCCCACCAGGAGCTCAAATTCACCCGGTTCCAGCACCCACTCTTTTACGCTCTCATCATAGAAAGAAAAAGCGCGCCTCTCCAGTCTGATCGATACTGTTTTTGTTTCACCCGCCTCCAGGGTGACTTTCGAAAATCCCTTCAGCTCTTTAAAGGGCCTCTCCACGCCGGCCTCCACATCGTGCACGTATAGCTGCACCACTTCACTTCCTTTCATCCTGCCACTGTTTGTTACCGTGAGGCTCACGGTAACCGGCAGACCACCATCCAGGTCTGTTTTCAGATTCGAGTACTCAAATGTAGTGTATGAGAGTCCGTGTCCAAAAGGGAAGAGGGGTTCCACATGTTTTGAGTCGTAATAGCGGTATCCGACAAACAGCCCCTCCTCAAAGTCTGCTCTGTCAATCTCCTTCAGGTAGGAGCCATAAGCCGGGTGATCCTCATATGCTTTCGGGAAGGTGACAGGAAGCTTACCCGAGGGGCAGTAATCGCCAAACAGAAGATCTGCAACCGCATTCCCCGTCTCCTGTCCCAGGTACCATGCCTGGATCACGGCAGGGACCTGCTCCAGCCAGCCGGTCATGGTGACCGGGGTGCCGCTGTTGATCACCACGATGGTATTCCTGTTGGCCTCTGCCACAGCACGGATCAGCTCATCCTGGGCGCCTGGCAGATCCATGGTCTCCCGGTCGTAGCCTTCGCTTTCGATGACGGGGCTTAAACCGGCAAAAACGATGGCCACATCGCTTTTTGCCGCAAGTTCAACCGCACCTGGGTCGAACACGCTTTTTTCTCTCTCCAGTTGCCAGTTGAGGGAGACCCTGGCATTATTGCCCACCTCTGCGTATTCAATCTTGATATCATACGTTTTCCCCCTCTCCACATCGATTGCCGCACTTCTTAACAGCGGACCATGCATGCCCCAGTTATTCACCACAAGCTTGTTGTTGATATAGAGATAACTGCCATCGTTGCTGGTTACCCCCAGTTTGATAGGACCGGTTTTGGGAGCAATGAACTGGCCGGTCCAGCGGGCAGAGAACCTGTCTACATTGATCTGCTCGTGAGGCGAACCCTGTCCCCAGTCAAAATCGACCATCTCATCCACCCTGGTCACAACCGGTTCTCCCTCCATATTTTCATTGTTGAAATACTC
>JBDLIQ010000127.1:0-10907 GCA_039714775.1 Bacteroidota bacterium | reverse complement strand
CCTACGGAAAGTACCTGCAGGTACAGAACGAGCTGGTGGCTGCAGTAAATCAGCTTCGGAACGACTTCTGTAATCACTATTTTGATAAAGATTTCGATGCGCTGAACACGGCCAAACCCCATGAAGAGGAGATCTATGACGGTATCCGGAAGATCTATAAGATGAATATATCCGAGTCGGAACCTAAAAACATAGGAGGCCTCAACTAATGATATAAAGCAGTGCTCAGAAAGGCCAGTGCCCTGATCATCTACTACTTCAGCAAGAAAGGCTACTCGTAAAGTGCAGTATAGAGCTGATCCACCATCTCCTGGAATGTCTCAGGGCGGTCAAACAGCTCCCTCTTCTTCAGGAAACGCTCCACATGGTAATAGAGCTTGGTCTTGTCAAACCCGGTGAAGTCCTCCACCCGGCTGTCGAAATAGAGTTCACTGATCTCCCTGTCATAAAGCTTCTTTATCGAGTTACCCAGGCCAAACAGCAGGTAGTATTTTGAGATCGGTTTTGCAGGATTCTCATAGTCGCAATAGATCTTGTCCACATAGCTGCCATTCTCATAGATCACCACTTCGTTTACAAAACCCTCGTAGGTATACATAATCCACTCGCCATGGCGCTGCCTGGTCTTCTTAAATCCCTGGATTTTAATAGTTCCGTCGTTATAGAGCTCCATTTCAGGTGAATAGAGTTTCCCGCTGGGGGCCTTCACCTTTCCGTTAACCAGGGTACGGTCCTCGATTCCAAAATAGGTCAGGTAGGGCATCTGACCAATGATCTCTTCGGGATTGGTAACCTCTATCTGCTTTTCATAGTTGGTCCCTGCAAAAACCTCTTCCGAGTGCTCAATCAATACCTCCTGTTCATAAATCCCGTCTTCATACGCTTTCCGGTCCCTGTGCTTGGTAATGAGCACCCCCATGTCCTGGTAAACACCAGGGTTCATATTGGCCAGTTCGAGCGAGGTAACGATCAGCTCCTTTTCATTCCGGTAAATGCCCGTATTCAGCTTGTCGTGATAGAGGATCCTGAGGTTCTTCAGATCTTTATACCAACGCTGTCCCCTGATCTGGCTCCGCTCTCTTCCATACAGCAGTGTAATCCTCACATTGCGCTGGTCCGCCTGCTGAAAACGTAGAATGACACTTTCATGAAGTTTGAGAGTCGGACAGAAGAAAATGATTTCGCCGGTAGCTTCAGAGATAATCCGGTCGATCTGGTAAGAAACACCGACAGAAGAGAGGAATTCAGCAGCCATGAAATTTGAATAAATGATGGAACAATATCTTATGCCACAAAATATGGAAAAATGTTGCGCCCTTTTAAACGAAATATTAACAGTAGTTAGACACCCCCATTCAGGCACAATCAAAAAACCCCGTAAGCAGATGGCTTACGGGGCTCATTGGTGTGACCTCAGGAGGACTCGAACCCCCACCATAGGAACCGGAATCCTACGTTCTATCCAGTTAAACTATGAGGCCCTAACGGACCGCAAAGTTAATATTTTTTACTTAAGCTGTGCCTGAACAGCCTCCCAATCCAGTTCAATGGGGATGGCTTCAAATTCATCTCCCGGAACGTAAGAGAGCGCCTCCCTGATGCGTGAGCGGAAATTTGGGTGGGTGGAGACAATCTCGAAGTTTTCCATCAACTCGTTGTCCACCTCCTCCTCTAACTTCCTGAAGAAGGTAGCCAGGGTACGGGGTTCGATGGATGAGCGCTCCAGCAGCTGAGCGGCAAACAGATCGGCCGCCTCCTCCTGCTTCCGGTCAAAACTGGTGGAGGTCAGCATTCCTGTCACCTCCCCCAATACAAACTGGTCGCCGGAGGTGAGGATCTCGATCCCCAGCTCTTTAATCAGGCGCGACACCACGTGCCGCTCCTCCACGTGCCCCATCTCATGAGCCATGACCGATGCCAGCTCCTCGGGAGAATCACAAAATTCGATCAGGCCCGAAGAGATCAGGATGTTGCCTCCCGGAACAGTAAAAGCATTGATCATTTCGCTATCGAAAACCAAAAAACGGTAGTTGTACTCCGAATGGTCCAGTCCCTCTTCAAGCCGGTCACCGATCACCCTTACCGCTGAATCGACATGTTCGTTCTCCAGCTCCCCGAACATGGGGTTCAGAAGGATCAGATCCACATAGGCTTCTCCCAGCTTCTCCTCCTTTTCAATGCTTATCAACTGGGGATCCTCAGGAAAATTGAACATGGAAGCGGCCAGCCAGATGAGGCCGAATACCCCCAGCAGGATCAGAAGGTCCCTTAAAATGGATCGTTGCATGGCTCCTGACTTTATAGACCCGGGGGCCTGTTTTTTGGTTCCGACGGTCCCTGGTCAGCTCTGATACGGTAGACCTGGTGATAGGCCAACTTGCCAAAAAAGAGGAAATAGTAGAAAACCCCCTTCCGGGCCTTCACAGCTCCCACAATACTGAATGCGAAGTAGATCAGGACAGCTGCTGCTGTCATCACCATGTAGCCCCAGTACAATCCTGTGAAATCAAAATCCTTAAAAAAATTGACAATGGTCCAGGCCACCAGTCCCGAAGTGAGCAGACTCACCGGGATCTGTGAATAGAGCGACTGCAGGGTGTGGAACTGCACAAATTTTCCCTTGTCGCGGTTTACAAAGTAGTAGATAATTGAAGCGACCAGGTTGAGGATGGGCAGGGGCAGGCCCATGGCAGTCGTGGCAAACATCATAAAGTAGGCGCCCATGGCGTCTTCCTTCACCCTGACTTCAATCTCATCGGGTTGCGGGAGGGGATGGTATTCCATATATATAATTTAAACAGTAATCTTCCTAGACTTCATCCGGCAGTTCATCCCCGGTAAAGGGAGGATAGGTATCGGTCATGTACATCAAATAAAGGCTCACCCTGGTCTGCCAGCGAATCTGTCCAACGGCCCAATCGTGCATGTCTTTTGGGTATTTGGCTGTAAAGAGGACCGCCCACCAGGCAATAAAAACCAGGAGACCCACAAATATAGCCCTGAAATAGAGGATGAAGTAGTGTGGAAGTGAAACGAAGAATATTCCAAAAAGGAAGCGGACCAGTGTCAGTCCCCTGCTCACCTTTTCGGGATAGGGAACCGTCAGGTCTGTATACTCATCCGATGCATCTATACCAAAAGCGGGGTATCCGTCTGAAATATTGTACATCCTGGCTGTGACCCGGTTGTTCCATTTCAGCAGTCCCAGCTGGAATTCAAACATGCTCTGAGGATAGCGGCCTGTAAAAAGGATGACCCAGAAGGCAACAAACTGTAGAATGGACCCCCACAGTCCTACAAACATCAGTACAAAAAAATGGGGAAGGATGATGTAGATCCATCCAAAAATGGTCCTGAGCAGAAGCTCACCCCTTGAATAATGCTCCTGGTGATTAATGGTAAGTTTCATAATAAAGCTATTTGGATTTTGGGTTTTATGTGACGAGTTATTTCAAATCTAATCAAATTTTGAAAAAATAGCCTTTATGTCAACCCTTTATTATCGAATAAATGCAAAAAATAGCCTAATTTCGCACCCGGAATCCCGCGAGCAGCTTCCCCGAAGTAACTTCGGGGTAAGCGAGCACAAAATAATAATATATGGATCGATGATTCCTCGTCCGCTGCGGCGGACGAGGAGAGTCAATCACAAGAAGAGCGCATGGAATACAAGTTTGCAGAGATAGAGAAGCGGTGGCAGGAGTACTGGGAGAGGAACCGCACCTTCAGGACCGAAGACGATTTTTCAAAACCCAAATACTACATTCTGGATATGTTTCCCTATCCTTCGGGATCGGGATTGCACGTGGGTCACCCGGAAGGATATACAGCTACTGATATCGTTGCCCGGTACAAAAGAATGAGAGGTTTCAATGTACTCCACCCCATGGGCTGGGATGCATTCGGACTACCAGCAGAGCAGTATGCCATCGAGACCGGCACCCACCCTGCTGTCACCACCGGAAAGAATTGCGACAATTTCAGAAGACAGATCAAATCCCTGGGACTGGGCTACGACTGGGAGCGGGAGGTCAACACAACCGATCCGGGCTATTTCAGGTGGACCCAGTGGATCTTTCTCCGCCTCTACAACACCTGGTTCGATGATGCACTTCAAAAAGGGCGTCCCATCGAAGAGCTGGAGATCCCGAAAGAGGTAGAGGCAGAGGGCCCCGATGCCACACGCCGCTACAGGGATGACCGCAGGCTGGCCTATTATGACAATGCACAGGTATGGTGGTGCTCCCACTGTAAAATTGTCTGCGCCAATGAGGAGGTACTCAATGATGGTTCCCATGAAAAGTGCGGGAACCAGGTGGAGAAGAAGAACCTGAAACAGTGGATGCTGCGCATCCCCCACTATGCCGAGCGGCTCCTGGCAGGACTGGAAGATGTGGACTGGCCCGAGGGGGTGAAGGACATGCAACGCAACTGGATTGGCCGCTCTACAGGAGCAGAGGTGGATTTCCAGGTGGATGGAACAGCGGAGTCTCTCCGGGTATTTACAACCCGTCCCGACACACTGTTCGGAGCAACCTACATGGTGGTTGCACCTGAGCACCCCATGCTGGCCGGCCTGGTCTCCACAGATCAGAAAAGTGAAGTGGAAGCATACGTGAAACAGGCCGCTCTGAAATCGGATATGGACCGCTCCGATCTCTCCCGGGAGAAAACCGGGGTCTTCACCGGCAGCTACGCCACCAACCCGGTCAACAACAACAGCATCCCCATCTGGGTTGCCGACTATGTGCTGATGGGATACGGTACAGGGGCCATCATGGCAGTACCGGGTCACGATACAAGGGACTTCGAATTTGCCAATGCATTCTCCCTGCCGGTTCAGTGCATCATGGATCCCGATACCGAAGATACCGGATTGCGTCAGGAGATCCTCAACGGGAAAGCCTGCTGGACCGAAGATGGAAGCTATGTGAACTCCTCTGATGCGGGAACCGGGCTTGACATCAACGGCCTCTCAAAAGAGAAGGGTATCGCAACAACCATTGCCTGGCTGGGAGAGCACCGGCTGGGAAAGGAGGCGATCAACTATAAGATCCGGGACTGGCTCTTCAGCCGACAGCGTTACTGGGGAGAGCCCTTCCCTGTGATCCACTGGGAAGACGGAGAGATCTCCCTGCTGGAGGAGGGTGAATTGCCGCTGCCGCTGCCAGAGCTCCAAAAATATGAACCGGGCAGTGACGGGGAGTCTCCCCTGGCCAATGCCGGAGAGTGGCTGGAGGTGACCGGCGCCGATGGCCGCAAAGGGAGACGGGAGACCAATACCATGCCGCAGTGGGCCGGCTCGTGCTGGTACTACCTCAGGTACATCGATCCTCAGAACGACAAGGAGCCCTTCTCAAAGGCAAAAGAGAACTACTGGATGCCTGTGGACCTCTATATCGGGGGGGCCGAACATGCCGTATTGCATCTGCTCTACAGCCGCTTCTGGCACAAGGTATTGTTTGACCTTGGCATTGTCTCAACCGATGAACCCTACAAGAAACTGTATAACCAGGGGATGATCCTGGCATTTGCATACGAAACAGCCGCCGGGGCAAAGGTGCCCACCGACCTGGTGGAGGAGAAGAGTGATGGTTTTTTCCACACAGTGACGGGTGAGCCGCTGAACCAGATCGTGGCAAAGATGTCCAAATCCTTAAAAAATGTGGTGAATCCCGACGATGTGACCGCCAGCTTCGGAGCCGACTCGCTGCGTTTGTACGAAATGTTCCTGGGTCCGCTGGATGCCGTGAAACCATGGGCCGAGAATGGCGTAAAGGGCGTCTACAACTTCCTCAACAGGGTATACAGATTCTTCGCTGATCAGGAGCATTACTTCGAGGGGGAGGAGGATCCGGAGGTGGTAAAGACACTGCATGCCACCATTAAAAAGGTTGGAGATGATATCGAAGCCCTCCATTTCAATACCGCCATTTCGCAGATGATGATCTTTACCAATCTCTGTATAAAAAAAGGGGGGGTTACCAGGGAGAGTGCCAGTCTGTTTATCAGGTTGCTTGCACCATTTGCACCACACCTGGCAGAGGAGGTGTGGAACAGACTGGGGAATGAATCCTCCATCGCCCTGTCAACATGGCCTGCATATGACGAGCACAACCTGCAGGAAGATGCGCACGAATACCCTGTCATGATTAACGGCAAGCTGAGGTTCAAAATAGAGCTTCCCCTTGATATGCCGGAGGCAGAGATCAGGGAGAAGGTGCTCTCCCACGAAACTGCACTCAAATGGACCAATGGGAATGAGCCAAAAAGGTTCATCCATGTTCCCAAAAAAATCATTAACCTGGTTGTATGATGAAGCGTAATAGAACCCTGATATTTCTGGCACCTGTGATCATCATTGCAGCCCTTGCCATCTACTTTGTTCCGGTGGAGCCAGTCTTCCCCACTAAACAGATCCCTCAGCAGGTTACTGCAGAGAGTAAACAGGCCGATCCGGCCCCGGCAAAATTGCTCTACGGTATTCCGGTGGATTCATTTCTGGTGCACCGGAGCGTTGTGCACCGTGGCGAATCCCTTGCAGACATCCTGGTTCCTCACAGGATAACCCCACAGCAGGTTTATAAAATCTCCCTGCTTCCCGATTCTATCATCAATGAACGAAAGATCAAGCCGGGGAACAGCTACACGGTATTCTTTTCTGCCGATACCCTGCCCACCTGGTTTGTCTATGAAAAAGACCCCCTGAATTATGTGGTGATCGGTGGCTTTCAGGACTCAATCTATGCAGAGAACAGGTTAAAACCGGTGGAGCGAAAGCTTCAATTTGCCTCCGGGACCATCGAATCATCCCTGTGGGAATCGATGCAGTCGACCGGGACCAATCCCATCCTGGCTGTGGAGTTGAGCGAGATCTTAGCATGGTCAATAGACTTCTTTGGAATTCAGCAGGGCGACCGCTATAAGGTGATCTACGAAGAGGCTTATGTGGACTCCCTCTCCATCGGGATCACCCACATCCTGGGGACCTGGTTCTACCATAACAACACCGATTTTTGGGGAATCCCGTTTGAACAGGATGGGGTGGAGAGCTTTTTTGATGATCAGGGGAACAGCCTGAGAAAGGCCTTTCTTAAGGCACCCCTGCGCTTCTCAAGGATCAGCTCCGGATTCTCAAACTCCAGGTACCATCCGGTACTGAAAATCAGGCGACCGCACCACGGGGTGGATTATGCTGCTGCGACAGGTACCCCCGTTCATACGGTGGGTGATGGGGTGGTGACCAAAACCGGGTACCAGAAAAGTGGTGGTGGAAATTATGTGAAGATCAAACACAACAGTGTCTATTCAACCACCTATATGCACCTCAGCAGGTTTGGAAAAGGGATTAGATCGGGAACCTATGTGAAGCAGGGGGATGTGATCGGTTATGTGGGCAGCACAGGACTGGCCACCGGTCCGCACCTCGATTTTCGTTTCTACAAAAACGGAAGTGCGGTGAACCCGCTCAGGGTGGAAGCACCACCCGTGGAGCCGGTATTTGAAGAGAACCTGCAGGCTTATAAGATCAGAAAAAGCCTCACCATAAGCCTGTTAAAGCTGATCTAACAATTTCTCCACCACCTTGGGAAAATGTTTGTACTCCAGGGCATGGATCCGTGAAGCCAGGCTATCTGGTGTGTCATCGGGCTCCACAGCACAGGTGGCCTGGAAAATAATATCTCCCTGATCATAAGCTTTGTTCACATAGTGGATGGTAATCCCCGACTCGGTATCTCCACTGGCGATCACAGCCCTGTGCACATGATCTCCAAACATCCCCTTCCCTCCATATTTTGGCAAGAGGGCAGGATGGATGTTGACCATCCTCCCGTGGTAGGTCTCCAGCAGCCGGGAGGGAACCAACCAGAGAAATCCGGCCAGAACAATAAAGTCGATGGCCCGCTCCCTGAGAAGCACCTCAATCTCATCGGTCCCGTAGAACTGCTCCCTGTTGAAAACCACAGTCTCCACATCCACCGATTCGGCCCTTGAAATTACCCCTGCACCAGGCCTGTTGGTAAGCACCAGTTCAACCCTCGCACCCGGGCGCGTTCGAAAATAACGAACCATGTTCTCTGCATTGGTCCCCGATCCCGAGGCAAATATGGCTATGCGCTTCATTTATATTTATTTATAATTTCATGAAATGAGAATCATATTTGAAAATATGCTGGAATTGAGTGAAAAAAACATCAAAATAAGAGCAAATTTTTGAAAATAGTCGAAATTTTGCATTTCTTTGCAGCGTTAAAAATAACCATTATCTATTAATTTAAATTTATAGTCATGTCTGACGTTGCATCAAGAGTAAAAGCAATTATTGTAGACAAATTAGGTGTTGATGAGAATGAGGTAACTCCGGAAGCTAGTTTCACTAACGATCTTGGAGCTGACTCACTGGACACTGTTGAGCTTATCATGGAATTTGAGAAAGAGTTCAACATGGGCATTCCTGACGATCAGGCTGAAAACATCTCCACAGTAGGAGACGCGATCAAATATATCGAAGAGAACGCTGAGTAAGCGTATGAGACGGGTAGTTGTTACAGGTTTGGGAGCATTTACTCCCCTGGGGCATAGTGTACAGGAGTACTGGGATGGCCTTATCAACGGCGTGAGCGGTTGTGAGCTAATTACCCGTTTTGATACCGAAAAGTTTAAGACCAAATTTGCCTGCCAGATCAAGGATTATAATCCCCTTGACTATTTTGACAGGAAAGAGGCAAGAAAGCTTGATCCCTATGCACAGTACGCATTGGTTACAGCCCACCAGGCGTTTCTGGACGCGGGTCTGGACACAGCGGATCATGACAAGGACCGTGCCGGTATTATCTGGGCATCGGGTATCGGAGGACTGGAGACATTTCAGAATGAAATGATCAGCTATGTGGAGGGGGGAAGAATACCCAGGTTCAGCCCTTTCTTCATTCCAAAAATGATCTCCGATATTGCCGCCGGTCACCTCTCCATGAAATATGGTTTCAGGGGTCCGAATTATGCAACGGTCTCCGCATGTGCATCCTCAACAAATGCAATTATCGATGCCTACAACCTGATCCGCCTGGATATGGCAGACCTGTTTATTACCGGTGGATCAGAAGCAGGCGTAAATGAGGTTGGAGTTGGAGGCTTCAATTCGATGCAGGCACTCTCTACCAACAATGACAATTATAAAAGTGCATCCCGGCCATTTGATGCCACCAGGGATGGATTTGTAATTGGTGAAGGTGGTGGCGGACTAATTCTGGAAGAGCTGGAGCACGCCAAAAAGCGGGGGGTAAAGATCTATGCCGAACTGATCGGGGGAGGCCTTTCAGCAGATGCGCATCACCTTACCGCACCCCATCCGGAAGGAGAAGGTGCGAGGCTGGTCATGCTCAATGCATTGCGGGATGCAAAGATCAAACCGGAAGAGGTCGATTACATCAATGTTCATGGAACAGCAACACCACTTGGTGACCTCTCAGAGACCAAAGCCATTGTCAATGTGTTTGGAGACCATGCCTACAAGCTGAACATCAGCTCCACAAAATCGATGACCGGCCACCTTCTTGGAGCAGCCGGGGCCATTGAGTCCATTGCCGTGATCATGGCCATTCAAAACAGTATGATCCCTCCAACCATCAACCTTGAAACACTGGATCCGAGGATTGATCCCAACCTGAACCTTACACCGAATAAACCCCAGCAAAGGGAGGTAAATGTGGGACTGAGCAACACCTTTGGCTTCGGTGGTCACAATACTTCTGCTGTTTTCAGGAAATTTAACGGGTAGGGGTTGAAAGAACGCAGGTTCTATGTTCAACTGGTTCGTATGCTGGGATTTCTTCCCGGCAAACTCTCTTGTTATAAACTGGCATTTTTGCCAAAATCAGCCTCCGTTGGCCGGGATCAGGGACTGCTGATCAACAATGAAAGGCTGGAATACCTTGGCGATGCCGTACTGGATGCCATTGTGGCTGACTATCTTTTCAGGCGGTTCCCTGACGGCAATGAGGGCTTCATGACCAAGTTGCGTGCACGCATTGTGAAGCGGAAAAACCTGGACCACCTGGCCGGGCTGCTGGAGATCCCCTCCCTGATCAGGCTGGAATCGCTTCCCGGGAATCAATCGAAGCACATTTATGGGAATACCCTTGAGGCGCTGATTGGGGCCATCTACCTGGACAAGGGATACAGAACTGCCCGCAGGTTTTTTATAAGAAAAATCATGCAGAAGCACATCGACCTGGTGCAACTGGTCCAAAAGGACCCCGACTACAAAAGCCGGATCATCGAGTGGGCTCAGAAAAACCGGATTGAGGTGATCTTTGAGACCAAAGAGGAGCATAAATCAGAACAGAAAAGGCCCTCCTTTGTCTCCACCATCTCACTGGAAGGGGTGAAACAGGGAACCGGAAGGGGCAGTGCCAAGAAGGAGGCCGAACAGCGGGCAGCCAAAGAGGCACTCCATGCCATGAAAAACGCCTCTGAAGATGGCAGTTAAAAAACACAAACTGGAGATGGCCATCGATGAGGACTTCAGCCTGCTGGGGATGGTTTCCGATGAGACCGGTTACAGGCTTTGCTGGCTGATCAACCGCGCCCTTGGAACCAGTTTTCTAAGGCTGGATGATCTTGAACTTTACCACCGAAGACTCGACAGGGAGCAGGTTTTCTCCATTTATGCTTTCTCGGATGAGGATGCCATGCTCACCTTCCGGATCATCCGAAACCGGGCCGAAGAGGGTTTTTTCCTGGATGAACTGAAGAACCTCGATTACCTGATCCACATCCAGGGCGAGTTGAGCCCCGAAAAGATCGATTCATTCATGAAGGGAACTGCTGCCATCCCTGAAGTAAGGATGTGTATCCCGGTGGATCTGGCAAAAATCCGTAACCAGGAGCGACTGCTTTTATGGTAA
>JBDLIQ010000126.1:0-10910 GCA_039714775.1 Bacteroidota bacterium | reverse complement strand
AGATGAGAGGGCATATGTGGAGACAAAAAGGAAAACCAGCTCCACATCACTATTGTGCAGCATACCCGCTGCTTCCCTGGCTTTAACCGGATTATCGGTAAGACCTGCATCGATCACTTCTGCACCGAACGCCTCCATCTTCTCTTTGATCCTTGCCTGGTAACCCAGCAGGTTGTCCAGCAAGCCTTCAAACTGGTCCCAGTAGGTATCCAGTCCAATCCCGATTAATCCGATTTTAGTCATTTTGGTCAAGTATTTTAAGTTCCGATTCGCTAAGTGTAGTCTGGTCCTTTAACAGTACTTCAGTGATCAGGGTTGTCCTGGCAGCATTCTCCAGTACTTCGATCCTGTCGAAAGCCTGCAGCAGTGTTTCCCCTGTGGCAAGTACGCCATGGTTTTCCATGATGACCACTTTGTTTCCGATGGCTGCTTCAGCCACATGATCAGCCAGTGCTTTGCTTCCCATTGTGGCATACTTTGCCCTGACCGGGATGCCCAGAATGGCGTATGATTCGACCATCATCTTCGTGGAGATGGTTCTGTGTGTACAGGCAAAAGCCGAGGCTGTGACAGGGTGGGCATGCACAATGGCTTTGACACCTCTGTCTTTTCTGTAGATCGCAAAATGCATCTCTTTTTCCATGGTCGGCTTCAGATCGGGAGTCAGGTTCTCCCCGTCAAGGGTGAATATGGCCACTTGATTGGCTTTTATCCGGGCTTTGTCCAGGGCAGAGGGTGTCAGCAGTACATGGTTGTCGCAGCGTATGCTTATGTTTCCTCCGGAAGTGGTTGTTAGTCCCATTCTGTATAACCTGCGCATAAAGTATGCAATCTCTTTTCTTTCCTGTTTTAACATGAGAAATTGGTTTGCATATGCTATTGGGTAACTTGTAGTGTGACAGGCCCCAGCAGTCCGGAGCTCAACAATGGTGAATCTTTTGTAAAGTGACTCCAGGAGGTAAATGTGTGCCGCCTTCCGGGTATGGGCTCCTTGTTGAGTACCCAGGATGGCCATTCTCCATCAACGATAACCTCCTCTTCATAAGCCTCATCGCCGATCAGCCGGTTTGGCCAGAGGTTGACCACCTCTATCTCCAGCTGGTTGTCTTTTTCTTTTACTGCATCGGTTATTTCAACCTGCCAGGGGGTGGTCCAGACCACCCCGAGATCCTCTCCGTTCAGCCTCACCCTTGCCATGATCTCTACCCTGCCCAGATCCAGGTAGAGTTTGTCACCTCTGGCAGCCTGCTGGCAATCGAAGCTCTTGTAGTAGGTCGCTTTTCCCGAATAGTGTTTTATTCCCTCTTCGGGCTGGTCGGTCCAATCGTCCAGCTGTTTGAAGGTAACCTTTTCGGGCCCTCCCCATTTCGGGTCAAAGGCTACCTCCCAGTCACCCTCCAGGGTCAATAGCGCACGCTTTGCGTAAAAGTTCTTTTCACCAGGTTTCGAGGGCTGTTTTCTCTCCCTGTTAAAGACAATAAAATAGCCCTCATAGGGCTCAAATTGCAGCGGAATGGTTGTGATGCCCCCTGTGGTTTCAAATTCGGGTAGGGCACGAATTTCACCATTCATGGGATTCCACAGTTCAGGAACTCCCTCTGCACGAAACCCACATGTTACCCTGCTCTTCTGATTGGTTCTGTTGGAGAGAAAGTAGAGGTCTGAGTCAGGCAGATTTTTGTGAATATACCGAACGGTTCCATCACTTGTGAAATCGGGTTCAATACCAATGGATGCCAGGTATTCCGATGTGGTCCGGTAGTTGGGATAGAGCTCGTCTCCATCAGGATTGGAGTAGTTACCTCCCCACAGGATGGTTCCTTTGCCGTATTCGATCTCAGTCTCCTGCCCGGGGATTTCAAAACCTCCCCACATATTTTCACTGGTGGAGCTGACCTGATCATCGCAGTCCGGGAAATTTGCCAGCCCCGGGGATTGATCTGCAGGATTTCCGATGATGGTGGCTCCCTGTTTGACAAGCGACTCAATCTTTGAGATAAGCTCCGGAGTCATGGATCTGACATGGGGCAAAACCAGCAGGTGATAACTTGCACCTCCATCGAAGACGATCTTACCATCGACTACCTTTGCACGCTCCATCAGAATACGGGGACTGCAGCCGTCGAAATTATACCCTTTCCGGTCGGGCATGAACTCTTTCCTGTTCTTCGACTCACCAGCTTTGATCTGATCCGTCTCAGCATCAAATTCGTATTCGGTATTTCCCTCTAAATACTGGTTCCCGTCCACTGCTGAAGAGGGGGGGAGAAACACGTGAGGAGCCCCTTCAGGGATCATATACAAAACATCGGCAACCCCTCTTCCGTGCTGCAACATAAACTGACTGCGGGTCACATAGGTGTGATAACCTTCGGACATTTCCCACCAGGTCTGTCCCCTGTCCCAATGCACTCCAAAGGGGCCCATGGTCATCCCCGGGCGGTACTGCTCGCCGATGGCCTTGTGTGCGAATGTGTGATATACCAGCCGGTTGATGCCTGAACAGAAGGCCCAGTCATTCTGATTCTTAATAGAGCCTGGGTAGCTTTTCCATGCCACCAGGTAGGAGGTAAACGCCTCTGCGGCCACCACCGGCCGGCCATAAAGATTGGCGATGGAGGTTCCCTCAAAGGTGCTGAACCCGGTGCTGAATCCATATCCTTTGTTCCAGAACTCGCACATGGGCACATCGGCGTATGAGCCAAGGTCCAGGTCGGTATTGGGGTTCATATCGTAAGGCTCGATGGAGAGGCCCATGCCATACTTTTTTCCGAAATCTTTAAAGTACTGCACGTGATTTTTCAGGATCAGTTCCTGTGACACCATCCGAAGGTCCCATAGGAAACGTTCGCTCTCTTCCACATTCCCCACAATTATCCCGGTATAAACGGGCAGGTAGGGCAGGGGGTCATAGCCCTGCATCTCGGTGAATTTCTGTCTGAAACCATCGGTCCAGTTTTGTGCTCCCATCTCCCAGCTATCCATATGGATCATCTTCCAGCCTCCCTCTTTTGTGCTATCGGGTTGTATTTTTTCAATGAGTGGGATCATAAAGTGCTCCAGGTGGTGTTTCATGGCCTCTGCACTCATTTTGTCGCATTCAAATCCCAGGCCCGGAATGGGTGCCGGCCGGGTAATGGCACCATTGTTCCTCCTGCCAAAGCGCATGATTGTCCAGCTGCCAGCGGGAACTTCCCAGGTGATTGTTCCATCGGCCTGCATATACTCAGTAATGTCAACGACCTTACCAGTGGGTATCCCCTTTGTCTCTCCACTGAAACGCTCTGCAGCGGCAACGGGTTCAGGCAGGTACTGTTTAACCCCTGGCTGTGAACTGTAGGGAGGACGGTAGTAGAGGGCCTTTTCGTCGGAATCGGCAATTTTATCATGATTGTCAGTTGTGGGAAAGGCGATGACAGCCACATCCTGGTAGTACGCTTGCCACCGCTCTTTCAGTTCGGGGGTGAACTGATCCAGCCCGAAAAAGGGATCCCGGCCCGATGGTACCTCCAGTTTTTGTTTCAGGCTGACCGGACCGGCGACATCTAACTTGCTGGCTACAAGATGTTGCATCGACTCCTCCATCTTCACCCAGGGACCGCCGCTGCCTGACCAGCCCGGACCGGAACCAAGTGTTAGAACGATCCCGAGCCGTTCGCACTCCTTTACGGCATGCCTGAAGCTCTCTTGCCACGCTTCGCTCAGGAACTTCACCGGACCCTGTGGTACACCCACATTTACCTCCAGGAAGAGGACGTGACCGATCCCCACCTTCTTCATCGATTCCAGGTCGGCGGTCATCGCCTCTTTGGAGAGGTTTCCGTCCATAAAATACCAGTAGACACCCGGACGGGCCGAATCGGGCGGATGGAGGAATGATCCTGCCAGGGTTTTGTAGTCTGCTCCCTGGTTTGCTGTTGCTGATAAATCTCTGTCCATTGAACAACCAGAGAGAACCAGGATCAGCATGAGGATGAAGAGAGTCACTGCTGAATGCCAGATGTTTTGTTTCATTTTGTGGTTATTGAAGTGGATTTTCTATTTAGCGAATAGATGAAAGTTGATGTAAAATTCAAATTTATATATATTTACAAGGTTGGTCAAGGTCTATTCTGTTATTTGTTTTGCGTTTTTTGATATTCCGGGAAGGCTATTAAATAACTTTTTTAATACTGTTATGCATTTATATTCGCCAAAAGTTATTACTTTTAGCTAATATAATGCCAAAAAATATGATTCAAAGAACGCTCGAACGAATTATAAAGAGACGAATAAATTTCGGTAAAGCAATTGTTTTGCTGGGTCCACGTCAAACTGGAAAAACAACCTTACTCGAAAAAATTGCGACAGAAGCAGGTGAATATCTGCTTCTTGATTGTGACGATATTCTTGTTCGTGAGAAATTGGAAAATGCCAATACAGAAAGCCTTAAACAGCTTATCGGAAAGCATAAGATTGTATTTATTGACGAAGCACAGCGGATAAAAAATATTGGCCTGACTTTGAAAATTATTACTGACCGTATAAAAAATGTGATACTACTCGTTAGTGGATCTTCGGCTTTAGAACTGGCAAATGAAATAAGCGAGCCGCTTACCGGACGTAAATGGGAATATATGTTGTATCCGATAAGCTGGCAAGAGATCAAGGAACACGCCGGATTGTTGAAAGTACACCAGCAATTGGAGCAACGCATGATATTTGGGATGTACCCTGAAGTTATTGCTAATTTCGGAGATGAAGAAGCGGTTCTAAAACAACTTAGCGGAAGCTACCTTTATAAAGATTTGCTGGCTTTAAAAGGTATACGTAAGCCCGAGTTAGTGCCAAAATTGCTAAAAGCCCTGGCTTTGCAACTTGGTAGCGAGGTGTCCAACAATGAATTGTCAAAACTGTTACAAGTAAGTAAAGATACTGTCGGAACCTATATTGATTTACTGGAGAAAGCTTTTATAATTTTTCGCCTCGAACCCTTAAGTCGAAATCTAAGAAACGAAATAAGTACAAACCGAAAAATCTATTTTTTCGACAATGGTATTCGTAATGCTTTGATTGCCAATTTTAATCCGATGGGAATGCGGCAAGACACCGGTGCATTATGGGAAAACTTCCTGATGAGTGAAAGAAGCAAGTATTTGCATTATTCAGGAATTACTGCAAACAGCTATTTCTGGCGAACTAAACAACAGCAAGAAATTGATTATGTTGAAGATAGGGGTGGTAAATTCTATGCTTATGAATTCAAGTGGAATCCGAATGTTAAAGTAAAATTCTCAAAAACTTTCGTTAACTCCTATAAACCTGAAATACAGATTGTAAATAGAAATAACTTTGAGAAGTTTGTGACTTGAAAGATTTCTATAAATATCTTCAGGTAAACCGGGAACATCCCTACCGGGATCTGGTGGTTGTCAATGCCGGACATACCTGCATTGGGCCGGGAACCTCTTATCCGCCTGAGAATCATCCATCTCACCACAATTTTTCCTACCGGAAGGGACGGGTTATTGATGAATACCAGCTGGTCTATATATCATCCGGGAAGGGGGTTCTGGAGACGCTTCATGGAGGAAGATTCGACATTACCTCGGGAGACGGATTTCTGCTTTTCCCGGGGGAGTGGCACCGCTATCAGCCCTCCGTGGAGCAGGGGTGGACCGAGAACTGGGTGGGCTTTTCGGGAGAAAATTCATTGATAAGCAGTGCCAACACACTTCTCTCCAGAACAAGACCGTTTTTCAGGGTCGGAAACGAAAGCGGGGTGATGAACCTGCTCGCTAAAGTGTTTGACCTGGTGAAATCGGATATGGTGGGTTCCGAATACCTGCTTTCAGGTACTGTTATGCACCTGCTGGGACACCTGTTTACTTTGTTGAAGAGGCAGGAACTCAACATCAATACACGTACTGACGAGATCATCGTTACAGCCAAGTCGCTAATGGAGAGGCAGTTTTCCGGAAAGGTATCCCTGGAGGAGATTGCTGCTCATCTGAATATCTCATATGCCTGGTTTCGTAAGTACTTTAAGAAAAACACCGGGTTTTCACCCTATGATTATCTTCTGAACATCAGGATCAGCCACGCCAGGACACTGCTGAAGAATTCGGGCAGGTCGGTAAAGGAGATCAGCCATCGCTGTGGATTTGAGTCACAGCAGCAGTTTAGCAGGACCTTTCGGAAGAAGACCGGGCAAACCCCTTTGCAGTTCAGGCATTACACCCTGAACGGGCATTGATACGCTATCTTCTCCGATTGTATTGTATTACAAAGAAATATATCATTAGTATATAATGGAATACAAAGAAAAATGGTAGAATTTGTATTCAAATACAAAAGGGACTGAGTGTGGTCCAAAATGTGCAAAACATCAATCAATTTCCCCATTGTTTATCCAATCTCATTCATCTAATTTTATGAAAATCATACACAAACCATTTATTATGGGCATCAGAAGATTAATTCCATTGTTTCTCGTTGCATTGGTGGTCTCATTGATCTCCTGCGGAACAAACCCCGGATCAAACCAGGCAATGATCTTTGAAGATCAAACCAGTGTGGATACGCTCACATATGAGGATGTGCTCCTTCTGAAACGTATTGCCCGACTGCGGATTGAGACAAGCCATGCGGGACAGACAAAGATTGAGGGGGTCACACTGGAGGTCCAGGTAAAAACCGTGGGAATGATCACCGAACTGCTGAACCGTGCCGAACAGAAGATCCTGGGAGAGCTTCCATCGGGAAGGTTTCCATGGAGCTGGTCAGGGTTTACCGGTCCGGATGAGATGGCCGATATGGCAGCCGGTTTCCTGGAGACCCTGGTTACCGGGAAGGACCCGTTTGCCGGTAAATTTGCCGAACCGGGTGGCAATGTGGTGGACCATGCCATTATCAAAGCGGATGGTCATTGGCACCTCTTCTATATCAGGGGGGTGGCGGCTACCAACTGGCCCGATTTTCCTGAGGCCAATTTCGGCCATGCTGTTACCGGTGACCTGGTAAACTGGAAAATTCAGGAACCGCTCCTTCAGACAGACGAGAAGGAGTTTGATAATTACCAGGTATGGGCACCGCATGTGATTGAGCACAATGGCATGTACTGGATGTTCTATACCGGTGTAAACGATTCGGTTTCCCAGGCCATCTGCCTGGCCACTTCAGATGATCTTCACCACTGGGAACGCTATGAGAAGAATCCGGTACTGAACAGCCTGCCGTGGGGATTCTGGGATGAATCGCACTGGTCCGATTGCCGCGACCCGATGGTCCTGAAAGAGGGCGATACCTTCTACTGCTACTATACAGCAACACGGACGGTTCCGGAAACAGGCGGACATGAGAGCTGCATGGGGATGGCCAGTTCGAAGGACCTGATTCACTGGAAAGACGAAGGGTTTCAGCGGCTTGTACACTCGCTGACCACCCCGCCCGAGTCGCCGTTTGTGATAAAAAAAGATGGTGAGCTCTACCTTATCTACACCAATTACAAGCATGGGATTGTCTATGTGAAGGGCTCCGGTCCGCTCCACTGGAAGGAGGATCCAGACGATCCGCAGACCATCCTGCAGGGAGTTTCAGCCACAGAGATCTTCAGGGAGAACGGGAGGTGGTACATCACCATGATCTCCCACATGGACAATGCCCTCCGGTTTATGGAGATCAAAGAGCTCATCTGGCATGCAGACGGATCGGTCTCGGCAAGGGATTGTGAGTATTCACCAAAGGTCTAATAACAGTGAACAGATAAAAATCGATATCAAACCTTAACAAAACAGTCTTGATGAATAACAGATGTAGCCGGAGAATTGCTATTGCTGTTGTGGCTTTGCTTTATGCAACAGCCGGGATGGCAACCGACCGTACCTGGCAAAACAGCGGCACCGATAATGGAACGGTCCATGCACTTGGAAACGGGACCATGCTGGTGTATGAAACGGGACCCCAGATTACAACCATCTATCCGGGTCCCTATACCACCCCCCCCTTATACCAGTTGTTGCTTGCTGAGGAGCGGGCACTGACAGTTCATTCCACAAGGGCGTATGGAACTGCAGTATGGACTCATTCTGTTGAGTCAGATGGTGAGGTTATGGGAACCATGACCGATTTTGTGGATTCGGACCTTCCTGTGATGGTGAGGCACATGGAGTTGAAAAGATCTATACGCCTGGCACTGAACCTTATACCCGGAATGCAAGTACAACATGAGCAGTCGGAAGATGGTGGAAGCATTACCTTCAGGGTGGATCCGGGGCAACATATCTATCAGTACTATGTCTACCCGCGCCCACTCTATCACCAGATCAGCTGGAGCGGGCAGATCACCATGGAGCCATCAAAGGAGAAACCTGAGGTGATCTACCTCAATGTGGCCAAGGGGGAGTCAGATCTCTATCTGATCGGAGGGCCTGAATATGATGAGGTGATGATCAATGCGGCAATTGTCAAGGAGGAGGGATATAACACGCTTTTAGAGCGAACCAGGGCCTGGTGGAAGGCATTTACCGCCAAACGCATCGATTTTGAGGGTCAGTTTCCCGCAGATCTTCCACAGCGGGAGAAGCTGCTTCAGACCATTGATGACGTTTCGGTGATGATCCGCACACAACAGGCTGAGGAAGGGGCCTCTATGGCCGGTTATCCCTATCCGCTGGGGTATGTGCGTGACCAGTATGGCGTATCACGTGGATACCTGGCCCTGGGTTACTTTGAAGAGGCAAAAAATATCCTGAAGTTTTACCGGGATGTATGGGAGCGGGCAGGAGAGCTGCATTGTGCCCAGGGAATTGGTGTGGATGGAATTTTTCATATACATGAGAATGATGAGGTGGAGAGTCCGGGTTACCTGATCGTGCAGGCATTCGACCTGTTGGAGAAAACCGGTGATCAGGCCTTTATGGAGTCCGTTTTCCCTATGCTGGAGTGGTGCTGGGAGGTTCAGAAGAGACACCTTGCCGGTAACATGCTTCCCTTTAACGGAGATGAAACCTATATTGCAGGGGGAATTCTCCCCAGGTCGACGCTTAATGACGGATCGGCTGAGGCCACCATGCTGTTCATCGATGGTGGAGAGAAATTTCTGGACTGGATCGAAGATCAGGAGTTGTGGGATCAGAAAAGGATTGAATCGGAGAAGAATTTACTGGATGAGGTACGGGCTGACTTCAGGAAAAATTTCTGGGTGGATGGAGCGCTGATCACCAACAATCCGGAAAGAGCATCGTATCTTGAGTTACCTCGTTTCAGACATGGTGTTTGTGAACGAGGTGGTCCCGATTGCCTGATTTACCGGAAGTCAGGGTTTGGAGGGATCGACTGGACACAACGGGATGAGAACGGCCGCTACCAGTGCATGAACTGCATTGCAGAGGGGCCATTGCCCGAGGCTGAGAAAACAGTGTTCCGGCTGGTATCGGTGAGCCTGACTCCCCTCTATTTTGAATCTGGATTATTGGAACCATCTGAACTGAAACCGGTAGTGGACCGGATATACAAATCCTTTAAAAAGACAGATGTTTTGACTTCCCGAACCGGTGTTGTATCTTCGGAAATTGAACGGACGGTGGGGTATGACTATGGACTGGTTCTTTTCTCCATGCTACAGACAGGCAGCAAGGGGCAGAAGGCGGTCTATCAGAAGACACTGGATATTGTGGATGAGACCGGTGCCTGGAGTGAGTACTACCTGGGGGAGAGACCCAGTGGCACAAGGTGCAGGCCCTGGGAGAGTGCCATCAACCTGGAGTCGCTTATCGAATATGCATTGCAGTATAAGAAATAGACAACCATAAGCTATACAATCTGTAACTATGACAAAAAAAGAGAGAGTAATCAATGCACTTACGGGCCAGGTAGTGGACCGCCCCCCCGTATTTGCCAATGTGACCCCCCAGACCGCTAAGAAACTGTCTGATCACCTTGAAATGCCCTATGAAGAGCCGCTGGACTCCCTTCTCTCCACACGTATTTCGCACATGGATCTGTTAACCAGCATGGGAAACGATTGTGTGGGCATCTCTGCCTGTGCACCCTATGACCATCCCACGCGGAAACGGGAAGACGGACTGATCGAGAACGAGTGGGGTATGGTATTCAAGGACATTGGCCTCTACAGTGAATTTGCTGAATTTCCCCTGGAAAATGCTGCCACAGCAGCCGATATTGAGAACTATCCCTTCCCCGATCCCAATGCAGCAGGCAGGTACGATGAGGCGAAAAAGACGGTGGAAAAATATGGGAAGGACTATGCAGTCGTTGGTGATATTGAGACCTCATTCTGGGAGACCTCCTGGTACCTGGTGGGGCTCGAGAAGCTGATGATGGATATGATGATGGAGACTCCCTATGTGGAGCCACTATTTGACCGGGTGATGGAGATCAACCTGGAGATTGGCAGAAACCTGATCAGGCTGGGAGCAGATATCATCTGGGCCGGGGATGATTTTGGATCGCAGCAGAGCATGCTGATGGACCCGGATACCTGGAGAAAGTACTTCAAGCCCAGGATCAAATATATGTTTGAAGAGTGGCGCAAGGTGAATCCTGATATCAAGATTGCCTGGCACACCTGCGGATCTGTGATCCCGATCATTGATGATTTTGTCGAGATCGGACTTGATCTGCTCAACCCGATGCAGCCGCTTGCGGCAGAGATGGATGCAGAGAACGTGAAACGTGTTGTTGGGGACAGGATGATGTATTTCGGTGGTATTGATATCCAGGACCTGCTGCCCCATGGTCCGGTGGAGAAGATCAAATCGGAGGTAAAACGGATCGCGGGGATCTACGGAAAGAGGGGCGGATACCTGCTGGCACCGGCTCATAACATTCAGGATGATACTCCCGTGGAGCATATTCTGGCCTTTTTCGAGGCAGTGAAAGAGATGGAGTAGTCCTGTAGTATTCAGACC
>JBDLIQ010000125.1:0-10971 GCA_039714775.1 Bacteroidota bacterium | reverse complement strand
AATCTGAACCCGGCGTATAATTTTCGTCCGAATATAGGACCCCAGATCAGGGAGCTGTCAAACCAGGGGCCAAATGGATCATCACTGGCAATGATTGGATCTTCCTGAACATAATTGAAAAGGTTTTCAATGCCGGCATAGAGCTCCAACCGCTCAAAGAGGGTTTTCCCAACCTGCAGGTTAACCTGCGAAAATGCGGGAGAATATCCTGCAACGCGGTAGGGCTCAGGATTGGTTTCAGTTCCGGGAATGCGCTTACGGTCCTGCCAGTGCCAGGTCACATCAAAGCTCCATGCTCCGGTAGTCTCGTACCCCATGTTGATGAAGGCCCGGTTTTTGGCGGTGAGGGGCCGTGAACGCAACTCACTGCTGTAGGTGGTCCTGACATCATTGAAACGGTATGCCATCCTGATGTCAACCCGCTCCACCGGCTCCAGGTCCACCTGGAGCTGTATGCTGTTGGAAAAAGATTTTCCATCAAGGTTATAGAAAAGGATCTGTTGGGGATCCCTGTCCATATCGACCACAACCTGTTGTGTAAACCGGGTGTGGTAATAGTCCAGCCTGAGCACTGCATCACCATGGCCCAATATGAAACCCTGTGCAAAGTTTAACCCGTAACTCCAGGCAACCTCTGCCTCCAGGCCATAAGGGGTATCCTCGCCTGTTCCATTCACCGAGATGGCTCTTGATGTGGCAAAAATTCCGATGTTTTCAGCAAAGATACTGGCTGTTTTTTGCCCCCTGCCTGCCGAAGCCCTGAAGAGACTCTTTTCGAAAGGTTCATACCTGAGATGAAGCCTGGGAGATACAAATGCCCCGTAGTTGTTGTGGTAGTCGGCCCGCAGACCGGCTACAACTGAAAAGAGATCCAGGTGGTTAAATGTATACTCCAGGAATGCACCGGGAACCCACTCCATCCGGTTGTAATCTCCCAGGGAGAGACGCTCCTGGTAACTGTCCGCCTGGAAGCTTAATCCGGTTCTGTACTGGTGGTTGGTATTGCCCAGGATCGATTGGTATATCAGGTTGTAGTAAACCGATTGCTGATCGGCCTGGTAGCTGGTCAGGCCAAACGCGGCATCCTGCCGGTGCAGCAGTCCCGATACCTGGAAACCCACGCTGCTGTATGGACGGTCCCTGAAAACTTTTCCCGCCTTGGCCCAGGCTTCAACCCGGCTTGTATTAATTCCGGAGCCCCAGTAGGGTTGATCCGTTGCGGGCCTGTCCGGATCAAAACCGATCTCTCCACCCACCCGGTCCGCATAGATCACCTTGAGGCCCATCTGGCTCTCAAATCCGTTCTCGTTTTTGTACTTAAACCGTTTCAGGGCGACCAGGTTCTCTCCTGTGGGATGGTCCACAAATCCATCTCCGTTATGATCCAGTTGAAACGGCCGGGTGTTTCCATGAACCAGAAGACTTCCGCTCCACCTCCCGTTGATCTGGTAAGCAGTCATCACATTGGCCTCCATGGCGCCGTCACTGTTTCCATAGCCATTGATAAAAAGCCTGTCACCCTGCTCCGGTTTTCGCAATTCCACATTGATCTGTCCTGTGATGCTTTCAAATCCGTTCACTACCGAGCCCGATCCCATATTCAGCTGGATGCTTTCGATCCAGGTACCGGGTGTATAGGTGAGTCCGAAGAGGGCAGAGAGGCCCCGTACATCGGGCATGTTTTCACGGGTAATCTGCACATAGGGCCCTGCCAGTCCGAGCATCTCGATCTTTCGGGTGCCGGTCACCGCATCGGTAAATCCAGCATCCACCGAAGGGTTGGTCTCAAAGCTCTCGGAGAGGTTGCAGCATGCGGCCTTTGTAAGCTCCTTCTCATTGATGTTCTGGATGTTATATGCGCTGCTGAATGAGAAGGTTGTGGGCTTGATACGGTGTGTGACGCTGACCTCCTCAAGGGCCAGGGCGTTCGAGAAGTTCACTTCAACTTCAGCCGCTCCGTCGATGTGGAGCGTATCACTTCCGTAGCCCACAAAACTGACCAGAAGCATGTGGGCCCCCTCTTCCCTCTCAATGCTGAACAGACCCTGCTGGTCCGTAATGGTCCCTGACACTGTTCCCATCCAGGTAACATTGGCTCCGGCCAGGGGGGTCTGCCCGCCGCTATCATCCGTTTCGTACACAACCCCGGAAACCTGCAACTCATCTTCATGCTGTCCAGCTGCTTCATCTTCATGCTGACCGGCATGTTGGGCCGCATCATGGATTGCAAAGTCCCTGTATTTACAACATCCGGGGAGCGCTGCATAAACCGGGTCAGGTGCCAGCAGCTCTTTTGTATCATGACCCGCACTGGCCACGTTATAATGGAGTTTATGTGGTTTGAATTTTAAAGTGTCAACGGAAAGCGTCAGCATCCGGCTTTCGCTCTCCCAGGAGGCCTCCTTAACCCCTCTTGTACCCAGTGCCGCAATTTCGATCCGCTCCTTACACATCCCGCACAGTCCGTCTACCCAAATGGTGAGCGTATCTGTGTGCTGTGCTTCCCTGCCCTTGACAGGGGCGCTGCATGTGATCATGACCACATACAGCAACAACAATATCCTTGTTTTCATGGAATAAATATTTCAGTGAATGGTTATGATTAATTTCTCAGGAAATCAATTCACTGAAACGGGGTGGTTGGAAATGGGGTGTATGGTATTCGTACAGGTACCTGTTGGTATAGGTTCCGTAATCTCTATTTTGAGAATCTATTCTAAAACTGACAGGAATATGGTATTCAATTGCAACAACCGGAGAGTGGCAGCTGCAATCACAATCACAACCCATTGGGCAGGCATGCTCCTTGTCTCCCTCTTCATGATCCTGGCACGCTGCTTCATCTTCGCCCTGCTCCCCGTGACAATCGTTGTGACTGTCGCAACAGCACGCCGCAGCAGATACTGCATCCTCTTGCAGGAGACCGAATGGCCCAGGTGCTTCAAACCTGTTCAACCCCAGGAACAGAATACCAACCATCAATATGGTTCCAATTGCCTTCATTGCTATACAGGAATAACAAATTTCAGGAGGAATTGTTTCAGAAGCGGAAATTCAGGCGCGCTGTAACACCCCTGTAGCCCCACTCCCCTGTAGCTCCGGGGTCCAGTTCGCCAAACCCTGCATAGATCCCGAAGTCCACCAGGAAAAAGAGTTCGTTCATGCTGTAGCCAAACTGCAGGTAGTTTTTTGTAGCGGGCGTATGCAGGTATGCAACATCCAGGGACTCTTTCCAGAGCCCTTCACTAAACCAGGGCAGGAACTTGACCAGCAGGTAGGATGAGGTGAGCGTGGCATGCAGGTGCAGCCAGGAGCTGTTGGTGGAGGTGTTGTAGTAGTCTGAAAACATCAGGGCCTCATCCAGACCGGCCATGTCCACATAGAGTGGATTGGTTTTAAAATGTTTGTAATCAGAAAAGTGTATTGAGGTGGCATGGGGAAAGTAGCCTGTCGAGAGGGACCATTTCAACTGTGACAGCAGTCCCACGTTAAAGGTGTGCCTGATCCCCGCCTCCACCATGCTGAAATCGGACCATCCTCCCATCTCAAGGGGAATGGCTCTCCGGTAGGCAATCCTGAAGGTGGGCCATTTGGAGTCCCTGTAGTTCTTGCGGGAGTTCCGGATCACATAGTAGCGTTTGGGGGTGAACTCCAGCTCCATGTGGGCAATAAAACGGTGGTGATCCCGGAGTTCATTTGCAGCAGAATCAACTCCCCCGGGGGTGTTGGGTGTGAACCGTTCAGGAACGGCATTTCTGTAAAAAACAGAGAAGAGACTGTTGTTCTCCAGCCGGTTCTGCACTCCGTATGTGGCATAGGTGGTGAGGACCATCCCGTTGACGGGATCGATGCGGTTAAAAAGTGTCGCATCGATCTGTTCATACAATTTCAGGTGGTTCTGCCTGAGAAAGACGGTATAGAGCAGGTTGGTCCGGTCGGGGATCCCGGCAGGGCCGTTGAAGTCGGAGGATCTCCAATTCAAATAGAGGGAGGTCTGGCCACGGGCCATAGGCGCATAGAGCAGATCGGATTTCCATGAGATCAGGGGTGCTTTGCGATGAAAAGCATAACCAGCCACCAAACCTGATCGGATTGCATGGATGCTGTCGGGCCACCATTCAAGCCTTAGCTCCTGACCGTAGATGATTCCGTCCACTGTGTTGTATGTGAACCGATCGGGATCCAGGAGTCCTTCGTGCTTTAGCCTGAATTTTCCCTGAGCGCTGTAATATCTCTTTCCGTAGATCAGGTTCTTCAGCGGTTTTTGCTTTCGCTTCACGGTCCGGACAGAATCACCTGCCGGTTTGGGAGAGCCGGTTCCCATGATGCTGTCGCGAACCTGCAGTGTAATGTGCTCCTCGGGTGTTAGCGGGATGGGCCTCACCTTGTTCCAGTAGAGGGAGTCATTTTTGACTGCATCCTCATCAATAGAGAAGGTGGTCCCGGTCTGGTCCAGATCCCTGTTTTCATTCTTCTCCTCACCTTTTTCTGTCTCCTTTGCAATCAGCTTCGAAAGCTTTGACACCTCCCTGTTGGTGAGCTCATCCTTGTCGAGCAGTTCATTGATCTTCTCCTGCTTCCGGGATACCGGTTCCCGTGCTGTAATTGAGTCTGCCGGCTCATGTTCTCTCCTCTGCGCAGCTGTGAAGTAGGTCTTTGGAAGGTTGGGATTGAGGGTTACATTGCTGTACTCCAGAGAGGAGACATAGGTGGCCTCTCCCTCTACACCGACGATCTCAATCTCGGCCCGGATCTTATGGCTCACCGGGAGCCAGGCATCCATCATCACATTGGCATACAGCTGTTGCAGATAGAGGGTCCCGGCCATGGTATGGAGGGAGAGATCCGAAGAGTGCAGGCACCAGAGGTCCTCAACGATGTAAAGGATTCCCTCCACCAGCTGCTGGCTCTTTCTCTTTGGGGTCACCTTGATCTTGTTCACCATGTGGGTACCCTCCAGGAAGGTCCCCTCTAAGCTGAACCTGTAGTAGGAGAAGGCATTTCTGGCCAGGGGTGAGACCACACCCTCAATCTCCTGCTGGTACAGGCTGGCATTGATGTAGTCCATGGGATTTACATTGTCGGTATATCCCGGGAGGGTATTCTGAGAGGCAATTACCCGCATCTCGTAGTGTTCCGGTGCCTTGAATTTCACCTCATTCAGAGACTCGAGCATGTAGGTTTCATTCTCCTCCACCTTCAGTTCATTCACTTCGATCCGTTTGGCGATGGCCCTTGGGAGCCTGTTGATAATGGCGGTTCCCTTGATGTAGATTTCAGCATCGTAACTGGATACTTCATGAAGGTGGTAGTGGGCCAGCCCAATGGTTTTTCGCATGATCCAGTAGGCAGGATCCTCACCTGTTGCACTGATCCTCACCTCGGGGATCATGTAGGGTTGGGGAGGCAGGCGGATATCCAGGTCAGTATATTCAGGTCCCACCTCAATGCTTCTTGTCACCTCGGTATATCCCAGGCTTCTGAAAAAAATGGTGTATGAGCCTTGGGGCAGGGGAAGGGAGAACTGTCCCAGGGCATTGCAGGTTGTTCCCCTGGTGAGCTCCTTGATAAAGATGGCGGCGTAGGGGGCCGGCTCTCCGTTGATGTCTCTTATCTCACCGCGGATGCCCTGGCCGGATAGCGGGATCGCTATAACCAGAAGCAAAGAGCGTATAAAGAGTGATATCCGCATTAGACGGTTTAAAAATCCATGCTAAAATTAGGAATATATGACGCCTAACCAAGCTCAAAATATCTTTTTGCATTATAATAGCATACATTTTCTATTAGTGGCTTCAGCAGATCCGGTTCATTTGGGATCTCCCCGTTTTCCACATCGGTGCCCACGAGGTTACACAGGATTCGCCTGAAATACTCGTGTCTGGGGAAGGAGAGGAAGCTGCGCGAGTCGGTCAGCATGCCGACAAAACGGCTTAGTAACCCGAGGGATGAGAGGGTGTTGAGCTGGTCGGTCATCCCCTGTTTCTGATCCAGGAACCACCAGCCGGATCCAAACTGCATTTTGCCGGCGATGGTGCCGTCATTAAAGTTGTTGAGCATGGTGGCCAGCATGGCGTTGTCGGCCGGGTTGAGGTTGTACATGATGGTTTTGGTAAGCCGCTTCTCGCTCTCCAGTCTCCCCAGGAACTGTGAAATGGAACGGGCCATCTGCAGATCACTGATGGAATCGTACCCGGTATCTGCCCCCAGCTTCGTGAACATACGGGGATTGTTGTTGCGGATAGCCCCCACATGAAACTGCTGTACCCATCCTTTGGACTGGTCCATCACGGCGAAGTGGTAGAGCATGGCCGATTTGAAGCTGTTGATCTCAGACCCTGTCAGGTTGCCTCCTGACCTGACCTTCCGGAAGATTGACTCAATCTCCGCCTCACTGAACGGTTCTGCATAAAAACCCTCGATCCCGTGGTCGGAGATCCTGCTTCCCATGGTGTGGAAATAGTCGTGCCTTTTCTGCAGCGCATCCAACAGTCCGTTAAAGTTGGTGATGGAGGAGTCTGAAGCCGCTTCCAGCCGCTCCAGGTATTGATTGTAGGCGGCGGCATCCTCCACCATCATCGCCCTGTCAGGTCGCCAGGCAGGCAATACCAGGGTTTCAAAACCATCCTCCCTGATCTTTTGATGGTGCTCCAGCGAGTCGGCCGGATCATCGGTGGTGCAGATCACCTCCACATTCATCTTGCGGATCAGCTTCCGTATACTGTATTCAGGGCTGCGGAGCATCTCCGAGGCCTCTTCGTAAATCTGCCCGGCGCTCTCCTTGTTAAGCAGCTCCTCAATGCCGAAATAGCGCTGCAGCTCCAGGTGGGTCCAGTGGTAAAGTGGATTCCGGAGTGTGTCGGGAACCGTTTCGGCCCACTTCATGAATTTCTCTTTGCTGCCGGCACTGCCGGTAATGTACTTCTCATCCACCCCGTTGGCCCGCATGGCCCGCCATTTATAGTGGTCTCCCGCCAGCCACGCCTCGGTCAGGTTGTCGAAATTGTGGTCTTCGGCAATGAGCTTCGGGTCCAGGTGACAGTGGTAATCGATGATGGGCAGGGGGCTGGCATAGTCGTGATAGAGCCTGGAGGCAGTGTCACTTTGCAGCAGGAAATCTTTGTCAAGGAACTTTTTCATGGGCTGTTGATGATTTCAGATATGATGATTTTAGCTGTTTTGGGGCTAAAAGAGGCGCTTGATGTGTCGTTGGTAGATATTTTCAGTAACCTGTTCCCCAACCACTTTGCTATGTTTCTGTACCATACCGGTATAAGCATCTCCAAGCTCGGCGGCCACCTTATATCCCACATGGATCAGCTGACGAAAAGAGGGGTTATACCCGGGGTGTCCCGGAATATGCCGGAGTGCATTGGCAAACTGTCCGCTGTTCCAGCCAGATACCGTTGCAGGGGAGGGGAGGATGGAAGAGTCGATGTCGATGACAGTGGCATAGGGTCCGCACAGCTCATCCTGGCGTTCATGTGCCATGGCGTAGATCTGCTTTGCCATCAACAGGGCATCACCATCTGCCATGGCAAGGCCTGTCACCTCCTCCAGCCAGGTGGTGCCGGCAGTTTTTATATGGATCCCTTTATCGTGTTTGCGGATCAGCTCACCCATGATCGGATAGATGGTGAACTTGTCACTTCCGGAATGCACGCTCAGTTTCAGGTTTGCCGGGAGCCCGAAGCTTCGGACTGCGAAATCGATCACCAGGAGGTCCTGTTCAAACTCCTTTCGGAACTGCTCCACATCGCCCACATAGTCAACCCCTTTATTAAACCTGCCGGTGAACTTCGGTGCAATGGTTTGCACAGGAATCCCGGCCTGACTGATCATCAGCAGAATGAAGAGAAGCTCAACCGGTGTTTGCGGATCATCAACCTCATCCATGGAGACCTCGGTAACAAAATTACCGGCACCCTTAGCAGCCTCAATGCGGTTGTAGATAGAGGCCGCCTCCTGCACCGCTCCAAGGAAGGTGTTTGCAATCCTGGTCACCTCTTTCCTGGTGATCTCAAAGGGCCTGTCTATCCCCGGGATCCCGATGGAACCCATGTAGGGAGCGCAGCTCTCCAGGAACTTTTCAATCGCTTCATCAGACACCTTTTCTCCGATCGACTCCGCCACATCAAGGGTGAAGAAATTGGCATGGTCCATAAAGGAGTCAACTGTCTTAAGATTGATGTGGTCCGCATCAACATAATAGGAGCCGGACCAATTCAGGGCTTCAGTTGCTTCGACAGCTTCTGTTTTCGTTCCGGCAGGAGAGGAGTGAATAATCTGGTGCTCCCTGTGCGATTTATTCCATACCGGGACAATGGGAATTCCGTCGTCCCCTGCCCTGATAATTGCCTTTAACTGTGCCTCTCCCTGCTGGGCGAACCTGTCTCCAATACCAAATGAGTATTTTTCAAGAATCATAGTGTTTGTGTTTTACCGTGTACGGACACGAAATTAGCTCTTTTTATGTGAAATACCAATTATTTTATTTAGTTTTGCTGTTGATGTATCCCTGAAAATGGATTCTTGAATACCCGTATAGGATTGCAGTATAAGGCTTTATGAGGAAAGTAAGAATTAAAGATATTGCTGAGATAGCCAATGTTTCCATTGGAACTGTGGACCGGGTTATCCATAACAGGGGAGAGGTCTCTCACGCAACCCGGGCGCGGATCCTTAAATTGCTGGAGGAGCACAATTATGTGCCGGATATCATTGCAAGTTCGCTGGCCCTGAAGCGCCAGGTGCAGCTTGCTGTCCTTATGCCTGGTACCGTTAACGATCACGTCTACTGGGATCTGCCCAAACAGGGGGTGAAAAGGGCGGTTGAGGAGCTCTCCGGTGATAAGCTCTCCATAACCAACATCAACTTTGACCAGTTTGATAAGGGTGATTTCCTTGAAAAGGTCCGGAATTTTCCTTACAACAAGGTGAATGGCGTCCTGTTTGCCCCTGTGTTCCGGGAGGAATCTGTCACCTTTATCAGGAATTGCGAAGAGGAAGGGATCCCTGTTATCCTGATCAATTCACTGCTCGAAGAGTCCCACGTTAGTGGATTTGTGGGACAGGATGCATTTCAGAGTGGCTATGTGGCTGCAAAGTTAATTAACTACGGTCTGGAACACCGTACCGATGTGGCCATTATCAATATGTCTGCAAGGAGGGACAATCATGCACATATCATAAGCAGGGAGCGTGGATTCCGCACCTATTTTGAGCAGCACAGCGACCGGCTTGATCACCTGGTCACCATCGACCTGAACGGGGTGAATGATGCCGAATTAATAAGAAGACTTGAAGAGCTGTTTGAGCGCTATGAGGTGGGCGGACTCTTTGTTACCAATTCCCGGGTCTATAAGGTAGCCGAATACCTTGCTGAGAGGGGATGTATGGGTGTACGGCTGGTAGGATATGACCTTCTGCCCGATAGCATTGAATACCTGAAAAGGGACTATATCGACTTTCTGATATCTCAAAAGCCGGAAGAACAGGCTTATAAAGGGCTGATCTCCCTCTTTAACCTGGTGGCTTTTAGCCGCGAACCTGCAGAGAGGCAGCTGATGCCCATCGACATCATTACAAGGGAGAATTTAAAATATTATAAACAACAGATCTGATCACCTGCAGTGTTACGCCAGGGGTATCAGTCACAGAATTTCACAGAGGCGATGATATATTATGAAAAAGGAGGTCAGGAACTCGAACTCTCCGGAGCAGATTTAAAAGAGGGACTATACAGTGCCCTGGAGAGATTGGGAGCCAGGAACAGGGTGCTTCTGTTGCCACCCGATATCACCCGGATGCACAGTCAGGCCGGATTGCTGACTGAATTGGCATGGAACTATTATGGCGATCGGGTGACCGATGTGCTTCCGGCTTTAGGGACCCATGTAGCGATGACTCCGCAGGAGACAGGCAAGATGTTCGGGGCTGTTCCAAAGTCGCTCTTCAGGGTGCATGACTGGAGAAATGATGTGGTGACACTGGGAGAGGTTCCGGGAGAATTTATTAAATCGGTCTCCGGGGGCAGGGTCTCATTTCCCTGGCCGGCCCAGGTGAACAGGTTGCTTCGTGACGGGGAACATGACCTGATCCTATCCATTGGACAGGTGGTACCACACGAAGTGGTGGGCATGGCCAACTACAACAAGAATGTGTTTGTCGGAACCGGTGGGGCAGAAGGGATCAACAAGAGCCACTTCCTGGGAGCAGCCTACGGGATGGAGCGGATGATGGGCCGTGCAGATACCCCGGTACGAAAGGTGCTCAACTACGCCTCTGAACATTTTGCCAGTGAATTGCCCATTATCTATGTGCAGACTGTAATTGGCAGGAACGATGCCGGTGAGCTTGCGGTCTGCGGGCTCTATGTGGGAGATGATGAAGAGTGCTTTCTGAAGGCTTCTGAACTCTCCCTCAAGGTGAATTTTCAGATGCTTGACCATCCCCTTGAGAAGGTGGTGGTATACCTCGAACCGGAGGAGTTTAAAAGTACATGGCTGGGGAATAAGAGTATCTACCGCACCCGCATGGCCATTGCCGATGGTGGGGAGCTGATTGTACTGGCACCCGGACTGAAAGAGTTTGGGGAGGATGGGGAGATCGACAGGTTGATCCGGAAGTACGGCTACCTGACCACACCGGAGATCCTTCGTGCAGTTGAGGAGAATGAGGATCTTCAGAACAACCTGAGTGCTGCGGCGCACCTGATACATGGATCCACCGAGGGCAGGTTCAGTGTGACCTATTGTCCGGGGAATATAACGGAAGAGGAGATTCAATCGGTAAATTACAGCTATGCCGATCTTGAAGGGATGATGAAAAGATACAACCCGGAAACCCTTGTGGATGGTTTCAATACCATGCCCGATGGCGAGGAGATCTACTACATCTCCAACCCGGCCCTTGGGCTCTGGTCATGGAAAGATAAGTTTAAATAGTCTTTGCAAGAAAACGCCAAATACT
>JBDLIQ010000124.1:0-11063 GCA_039714775.1 Bacteroidota bacterium | reverse complement strand
ACTTTTTTACGTTTCTTGTGTAAATTACTATCTTCAACATTAGAAATAGAAAGTAGCGTGAGCAGAAACTGTATCCTGGGAATCAGGAACAAATCCGGAAGCAGGCTGAACCTGGTGATTCAAGGGACCGAAGTAAATATGGTAAAGGCCATGACGATCCGTCGCTTCAAGCGCCTGAAACTGGTCAAGGGAACCTACGTGGTTGAGGCATGGTTGTCGGATGGAAGGATCGGAATCCACCCAACCAACATCCCGCACATCAGTATTGAAAAGATCACCTCCAGGAAAGATGTTTCGATCAGGGGAAGGAAGATCGTAGCCGATTTCGTCAATGACAGCGCGAGGCTTGAGATCGACAGTAAACCGGTTGCCGGGGAGCTCACAGAGGATGTTTAGTAGTTAAGGTTGGAGGCCAGGAACTCCTCCACCCTTGTCACAGTCATCCCTTTTCGCTTTGCATAATCTTCAACCTGGTCCTTTCCAATCTTCCCGACAAAGAAGTATTTTGATGCCGGGTGGGCGAATAACAGTCCACTCACAGATGCAGCCGGAACCATGGAATGGGTTTCTGTAAGGCTGATGCCCTGTTTCTCAGCTTCAAGCAGTCTGAAAAGCACCTCTTTTTCAGAGTGATCGGGACAGGCCGGGTAGCCGTGCGCAGGCCTGATCCCATGATATTGCTCCTTGAAGAGCTCATCCATGGAGCATGATTCACCGGCTGCGTACCCCCAGTAGGTTTGCCTTATCTCCTGATGCACCAGTTCGGTGAATGCCTCTGCAAGTCTGTCTGCAAGCGCCTTCAGCATAATAGACGAATAGTCATCATGAGCCGCATCAAACTCCCTGATTTTTTTCTCGATCCCGATCCCCGTGGTCACAGCAAAGGCCCCAACGTAGTCAGCCACTCCTGTCTCAACAGGGGCCACGAAATCGGAAAGGCAGAGGTTGGGCATCTTCTCCTCCTTCAGTGTCTGGTTTCTGAGGTTTGAAAATTGTGTGATCACATCTCTGCGCGATTCATCTCTATAGATCAGCAGATCGTCACCCTGTGCATTGGAGGGGTAGATCCCGAAGACCGCATTGGCCGTGAGCCACTTTTCGCCAATGATGCGGTCCAGCATCTCCCGGGCATCCTCAAAAAGTCTCTTCGCTTCCTTCCCATACTTCGGATCATCCAGGATAGCCGGGAATCTGCCCCTCATCTCCCAGGTGGTAAAGAAGAAGATCCAGTTGATGTACTCACTGATCTTTTCCATGGGAAAATCATGGAGGGTATGAATCCCCGGTTTTTTCGGTTTCGGGATGGTGGCATTGGACCAGTCCGTTTGAAAGGCATTCTTCCTTGCACTCTCCAGGTCAATGTAACTGATCTCCCTGCCTGCTTTTGCATAGCTCTCTCTTAATGCTGCATAATCTTCCTTCACCTCCCTCACATAGCGGTTCCGTTGTTCTTCAGAGAGGAGGGCCCTGACCACGGCCACACTCCTGGAGGCATCCTTTACGTGGATTACCGGATTGCTGTATCCGGGTTCGATCTTCACCGCGGTGTGAATTTTAGAGGTGGTTGCTCCGCCCACCAGGAGCGGTTGGTTCATTCGCCTGCGTTGCATCTCCGAAGCCACATGGATCATCTCCTCAAGGGATGGTGTGATCAGTCCGGACAAACCAATGATATCCACGTTGAGTCTTTCAGCCTCATCCAGAATCTTATCGGTGGGGACCATCACTCCCATGTCGGTGATTTCAAAGTTGTTGCAGCCCAGTACTACCCCAACGATATTCTTGCCAATGTCATGAACATCTCCCTTTACCGTGGCCATCAATACCTTTCCGGCACGCTGGTTTCCACCTCCCCCTTCGCTGGCTTTCTCCGCTTCAATATAGGGGAGGAGGGTGGCTACGGCACGTTTCATAACCCTGGCGCTCTTCACAACCTGGGGTAGAAACATTTTGCCATCCCCGAACAGATCCCCCACCACATTCATTCCATCCATCAGTGGCCCCTCGATCACTTTGATCCCCAGACCATACGCTTTATGTGCTTCCAGTGCATCTTCTTCAATATGTTCGGTAAGCCCTTTGACCAGGGCATGTTTTAAACGCTCTTTTACCGGTTGCTCCCTCCATGTGTCCCTGGCCACCTCGGTTTTTACCTCGTCTGTAAGTGTGGCTGAGTACTCAATAAGTCGCTCTGTGGCATCAACCCTGCGGTTCAGAACCAGCGCCTCGGTATGGGCCAACAGCTCCTGCGGGATCTCATCATACACCTGGAGCAGTCCGGGGTTCACAATCCCCATATCCAGTCCCGCCTTGATGGCATGGTATAGAAATACGGAGTGGATGGCCTCCCTGACCACGTTGTTCCCCCTGAAAGAGAATGAGAGGTTGCTGATCCCTCCGCTCACCCTGGCTTGGGGAAGGTTCTCTTTGATCCAGCGGGTGGTATTGATGAAATCTACCGCGTAGTTGTTGTGCTCCTCTATGCCGGTACCAATGGAGAGGACATTTGGATCGAAGATGATGTCATCCGGCGCATAATCCAGTTTTTCACGCAACAGGTTGTAAGCCCTCCTGCAGATCTCAGTTCTTCGTTCAAAGGTGTCGGCCTGACCTGTTTCATCAAATGCCATAACAATCACTGCAGCCCCGTAACTTCGTATTTTCCGGGCCTGCTCAAGAAAAGTCTCCTCACCCTCCTTCAGACTGATGGAGTTGACAACCGCTTTTCCCTGGATGCATTTCAATCCGGCTTCGATCACTGAAAACCTGGATGAATCGATCATCATCGGAACCCTCGATATCTCCGGTTCCGCCATCAGCAGGTTCAGAAAAGTCACCATCTCATGTTCTGCATCCAGCATGGCATCATCCAGGTTGATGTCCAGGATCTGGGCACCCTCTTCCACCTGTTTCCTTGCAATTTCAAGTGTTTCATCGTATCTCTTCTCACGGATCAGCCTTGCAAATTTCCGGCTGCCCGCCACATTGCAGCGCTCCCCGATGTTGATAAAATTGGAGCCTTCATAGCCATTCAGGGGCTCCAGTCCACTCAGCTTCAGCCCTGGAACTTTATTAACAGGTTTTCTTGTATCAGCCCCCTCAATGAGCCCTGCCAGAGCCCTGATATGATCGGGCGTGGTTCCGCAGCATCCACCCACAATATTGGCAAATCCCGAATCGAGAAAATCCTTGATCTGATGAGCCATCTCTCCGGGTGTTTCGTCATATTCCCCAAACTGGTTGGGCAACCCGGCGTTGGGATGAACCGATACAAAGTGTGCTGATTTCCCGGACATCTCCTGCAGGTAGGGCCTGATCTCCCTGGCACCCAATGAGCAGTTCAGACCAATGGAGAGCAACTCCACATGATCCAGGGAGTGCATAAAGGCTTCCAGTGTTTGACCAGAGAGGGTGCGTCCGCTGGCGTCGGTGATGGTTCCAGAGACCATCACAGGGATTCGAATGCCCTTTTCTGCCATCACCTCCTCAATGCCCATCAGTGCCGCTTTGGCATTCAGGGTATCAAAGACCGTCTCCACCAGCAGCAGGTCAACACCACCCTCCACAAGTCCCTCCACCTGTCCCGCATAGGAGCGCTTCATCTCGTCGAAAGAGACAGCCCTGAATCCCGGATCGTTCACATCCGGGGAGAGGGAGGTGGTTTTGTTGGTGGGTCCGATGGATCCGGCCACAAACCTAGGTTTCTCAGGATCGATCGCCGTAAATTTTCCAGCTGCCTCCGAAGCGATCCTGGCAGACTGGAAGTTGATCTCATACACGCTGGACTCGGTCTGGTAGTCCGCCTGTGAGATGGTGGTGGCATTGAAGGTGTTGGTCTCAATGATATCGGCTCCCGCCTCCAGGTAGGCCTCATGGATCTCCCTGATCACATCGGGCCTGGTGAGTGAAAGCAGGTCGTTGTTTCCCTTCAGATCGCAAGGATGCGACATGAACGCCTCACCCCTGAAGTCAGCCTCTTGCAGCTTGTACTGCTGGATCATGGTCCCCATGGCCCCGTCCATTAACAGCACCCGCTCCTTCAATATCCGGCTTATCGCTCTCTTTGTCTCTTTCATAGTTTATTGATTTTCTAAATCCCTCACCAGTCACCCTCACCAGTCACCCTCACCAGTCACCCTCACCAGTCACCCTCACCAGTCACCCTCACCAGTCACCCTCACCAATCACCCCGACTTTTTAAAGGCCTGCTCAAAATCTGCGATGATATCATCGATGTGTTCAAGCCCCACCGATACACGAAGCAGGGTAGGGGTCACCCCGGCAGCAAGCTGCTCCTCTTCTGACAGTTGCTGGTGTGTAGTGGCTGCAGGCTGAATGATCAGTGTACGAACATCACCCACATTGGCCAGGTGACTCACCAACTCCAGGCTATCTACCAGTTTGATTGCCCGCTCTTTATGCCCCTTCAATGTAAATCCAAGTACACCTCCGGCTCCTTTGGGAAGGTATCTCTTTGCGTTTTTGTGGTGCGGACTGCTCTCAAGTCCGGGGTAGTGGACCTGATCCACATCAGGATGCTTCTCCAGCCATTTTGCAAGGGCCAGGGTATTGCTTACATGGCGGTCCATCCTCAGAGAGAGGGTCTCCAGCCCCTGGATCAGTAGAAAAGAGTTGAAAGGACTCTGGCTGGGTCCCACATCACGCAGCCCCTCCACCCTTGACTTGATGATAAATGCAATGTTCCCGAATGGACTTTCGCTTCCGAATGTTTCCCAGAACTTCAGTCCGTGGTACCCTTCAGAGGGTTCGGTGAATTGAGGAAACTTACCGTTGCCCCAGTTGTAATTCCCTCCATCCACGATCACACCCCCGATGGAGGTCCCGTGACCACCGATCCATTTGGTGGCAGACTCCACCACGATGTTTGCCCCGTGGTCAAGTGGTCTGAAGAGGTAGCCCGCCCCGGCAAAGGTATTGTCCACAATAAACGGGATATCATGTTTTCTGGCCAATGCCCCAAACTGCTCAAAATCAGGTATGTTAAACCCCGGGTTCCCGATGGTCTCCAGGTAGATAGCTTTTGTCTTTCCGTCTATCAGTTTTTCGAAATCCTCCACCTCAAGGGAGTCAGCAAAACGAGCTTCCCACCCGTAGTTTTTGAAGGTCACCTTGAACTGATTAAAGGTACCTCCGTAGAGGTATGGACTGCTGACGATGTTGTCACCCTGTTGCAGAAGGGTGTTGAATGTGAGGAACTGGGCCGCATGACCCGATGAAACTGCCAGTGCAGCCACACCTCCTTCCAGCGCTGCGATCCGTTGTTCAAATGCATCGTTTGTGGGATTCATGATCCTGGAATAGATGTTTCCGAACTCCTTCAGTGCAAAGAGATTGGCTCCGTGCTCCGAGCTGTTGAATGTATAGGAGGTGGTCTGGTATACCGGTACGGCCCGTGAATTGGTTACTGCATCGGGCGTATGTCCTGCATGGATCTGCAGTGTCTCGAAATTCTTGTATCTATTGCTCATGATAATTTATGATAATTTAGTAAAACGGTAAATAGAAAAAAAATAAATAGTGGAAAGTTGAAAGTCAGAGGTTGAAAACTGGCATAAGCGTTGTTACCCGGCTGCCAGATTCGAAGCTTCTATACGTTGTGGAAACAGTGCGTACCCTTACCAAAGCTCCGGTGAGCACATGGACATAGGCATCATGGGCATGATAAAGCATCTGCATGATACAGGATGATATGCCTGCTCCCAGATCTGAATAGTAATTTTTTTCATGACTTCTATTTTCGTTATTATCTCCCTTTCGGGTTAGGTTTTGGCACCTTCGCCTGGTGGCGGGTTGCCAGGGAATCTCAGAGCCTAATCTCTCCTCCCTTTCTCAATAACAATTAACACACGGGGTGTGTTTTGCCAGGTCAAATATATACTACCGGATCTGCTTGAGCAAATCAAAATAAAGATGTGTAGGTCTTTTGTTTAGAATAAATTAATCTATAAGCCAGAATGCCAACTCTTTAAGGTTGTATGGTATTTTTAAAAACTATAGGTCAGCCCGAGTCCGAACAGCTCTTTCCACTGAACACGTGCCTCGGAAGCATCATTGGTTCCATCTCCGTTGGAGTCGTAATCAAACTTAATATCATAGTCATAGATGACCTGGGTCATCAGCGATGCAGAGATGAACTCGTTCACCTTGAAGGTGAGCAGCAGGTCCCAGTTCACATCCACATATTGCGGATTGTCCAGATAGTTGGAGAAGAAGTCAATTTTGGTATCCAGCACCACATTCTTCAGAATCTCTTTTTTGTAAGCGATCTTTATATATCCTCCAAATTCACCCCTGAAGGTTGCAGATGAATCCACACCGAAAGCACCAATTGCCGAGAGATCATCGTCCATTACAAATGTCATTTTACTGGATAGCGGTGCAATAAAGAGGCTGAAATCATCATTGGGCTTGTAATCCATACCAAGTGAAATGTTCAGGTAGCCCGGTGCCATGAAATTGGATATCTTGGTGCGGTCTACATCACCCGGGTTGTCATACCCCTCGGCAAACTGGGTGTTGAAGCCAAGCAGGGCAGTGTAGAACCAGTTCTCTGATGCCTTGTATCCCAGTTTTGATGAAAGATCGATCTGGTCATCACTCTTTCTGGTGGGATCATCTCCCTGTTTGATCATTCCGAAACCCAGTGTAAGGTCGTTGTCCCAGTTGATGGTACCGTCATCGTAGTCAGGCGAAAGCTTGAAAAGAGCGTTGGCTGCAAGATTGTTATCTCCCCCTGCTGCCCAGTTTGACAGTGCCAGTTGTGATAGGTTAAGGGAGGTGAGTCCGGTTACTTTCCACAGGGTGTCACCCTCGGTGGATTCCTGTGCAAAAAGTGATCCTGCAAGTACTATGGCTGCTATGGTCAGAGAAATTCTTTTCATGGTCATTTTATTAGTTCAGTTAAAGAGAATGAGATATTGAATTTATAGATTTTTTGATTGTTCTGCAAACGACTTGAATCGCTCCATGTTTAGCAAGGTATTGCTACTAAAGGCTGTTTTCATAAATGGGGCCATCAACGCCATAAGACCATTGAAGCGGAAGATATTCACCATCCGCCATGTGGTCTGTTCCGCACCGGCTTCTGTGAAATAGTTGTTCACCTGATTATGCACCCCCCTGGCCTTATAGTCAGCATGGTATTCGTCGGGGAAGTTACGTTTTGTGATTGTCTCTGTCATCTTCAGATCTCCCCTGCGTCCCTCGTATACAAGCATCGAACGGCTCCCCACCTCTCCTGGTTCTCCCTCAATATGTTCACAGCTTTTCAGCCCCTCCTGCCACTTGTACATGTTATCAACATTGTCAAACAGCTCAATAACACTCTGGCGGGACAGCTCTATGGTTACCTCCGTTGTATACTTCATTTCGGCTGGATTACTCTACATAACAAGCCCGGACAAAGATTGTTTGCCAGATTGTGGTAGATGTTGCGGGATTCGCTCCTGAACGTTAAATTCGCAATGTGGATACGGGAGACCTATACCGGAACCTTAAGCTGGCTTATACAGCAGAAAACCTGCACCTGATCTCAAGCAGGATCATCGATATGTTCAGGGACCACAGGTATGATGCACTGCGTGCTGTTCAGAAGGTAGTCAACGAATATACTCCTTTAAGGGAGGAGAAGATCAACAGGGTATTCTCCCGCCTGATTATGCTCTACCACCCCGACCGGCTTAACCAATCAACCCTTCAAATGGATGAAGCTTATAAACGGGGTGATTTTGAGGTGCTCTATGCCATGTCCCACATTCTCACTGTGCAGAACCTTGAGCCGGAAAAGATCACAGTGAGTGCTGTGATTACCGATGAGGACCTGGCCGAGGAGTTTGGCTGGGATGAGCAGGCTGACGGGTTCTCCTATTTCCATGGACAGGATGGGCACGATCCTGAACTGGAGGATGAACTGGGATTTACCAACCACAGTTTTCTGATCGCTTTAAAACGCAGGGTATATGGCAACCTGAATGTGGATGTACCTCTCTACCTGCTGGAAGACCTGGAGGAGATCGAGATGGCCGATTATGATATTGAATCTCTGGATGGTATCGGGGCCTGCAGGCATGCGAGGGTGGTGGATCTGACCAACAACAACCTCACCGATCTGACCGAATTGGGTAACCTGCGGCAGATAGAGCGGCTCTACCTGGCCAATAATCACATTGGCATGATCGATTCCCTGAGCAACCTTACTGTGTTACAGGTTCTTGATATCTCCTATAACGATGTGGATGATCTCTCTTCGCTGTTTGATCTGACCCATCTGAACTACCTGAATGTGATGGGAAACCGTATTCCGGAGTGGCAACTGGAGAAACTTCATCAAAAAGGAGTAACGGTGGTGATGTAATAAAGAGCCACCTAACCACCTAACCACCTAACTAACAGCTCCTTCATTGCCTCCCTGTTGCGCGGATTGACCACCTTTTTTGATTCTGGTGTATAGAGAAACTCAAACAGTGATTCATAGTGCTCCTCTACCTTTGGCCTGATAATCTTGTAGGTGGGATTCATCAGTTTGTTCTCTACCGTGAACCCTTCAGGCAGAATTCCAAGGTTTGCCGGGATCCACCGCTGCGGGAACATATCTCCGTACTTCCCGTTGCTCCGGTACTCCCTCAATTCATTGTCCAGCAGCGTGAGGCAGGCATCGATCGCCTCCTCCGAACCGGGTTCCAGCCCTTCGCTTTTCAGGTAGCGCTTCAGAGCATCTGCATTGGGGTGGACAAGCGCTACGGTGTATGGATCCTGGTTGTTGTGGAGCAGGCACTGGTCGATGTGCTCCGACTGATCGGTAAATGCCTCCTCAATCCCTTCAGGGCTGTACTTTTCACCATCGTTGGCAATTAGCAGGCTCTTGTACCTGCCCAGCACATAGAGGAATCCGTCCGGGTCCATATAGCCCATATCTCCTGTAAAGAGCCAGCTATCCCTGATGGTTTCGGCCGTGGCCTTCTCATTCTTCCAGTATCCCTTCATCACATTCTCACCCCTGATCACAATCTCACCCTTCTCGCCCAGTGGCAACTCATTGCCCTCATCATTACAGATCCTGATCTCCAGGTTTTCGGGGATCACTCCCGACGCTCCCATTTTGTGCCGGGCCGGACTGTTGATACTGATCATGGGACTCGATTCCGTAAGCCCGTATCCCTGGTAAATTGGTATCCCGATGGCATAGAAGAAACGCTGCAACTCAATATCCAGAAGCGCTCCGCCTCCAAAAAAGAATTTCATCTTCCCGCCTAAGGCCATTCTTACCTTCTTAAATATGACCGCATCAAACAGTGCATAGATGGGCTTCAGAAAGATCTTCAAACCCTTTCCCCTGTCCCATCCAATTCCGTTATACCTGTAAGCAATATTCAGTCCGGTCTTAAAGAGGAACCAGGTAAGTTTCCCTTTGGATCTAACCCCACTTTCAATGCTGTTTCGGAAGTTCTTGGAGATGGTGGGCACACTGAACATCATATCGGGTTTGATCTCCAGAATATTCTTTGAGATGTTCTTCATGGTCTCAAAAGAGGTTTTTCCCAACTCCAGTGCTGCCATACTTGCACCAACGGCCATGAAGGAGAAGATCCCTGAAGTATGCGCAAAACTGTGATCCCAGGGCAGGAAAAGGAACATGATGTAATCTTCGGGGATTGTGAGTATGGAAAGCGCCTGTTCTGTATTTGCTGTATAATTTCGCTGACTGAGCATGATCCCTTTTGGGTCGGCTGTTGTTCCGGAGGTGTAGCAGATGTTGGCAATGTCGTCGGGACTGACCGATTCATAAACCTTCTTAAAGGAATCAAAATCCTTCTCCAGCACCTCTTTCCCCTTTTCCATCAGATCGCCCATGTAAACCTCCATCTCACCGTAGGACTCCTTTGGATCCATCAGAATGATCTTCTCCAGGTCGGGCAGCTCTTTTTTAATGGCATCGATTTTCTTTGCCTGGCTTGCCGAGACCACAATCATCCTTGCACCGGAATGTTTCAGCCGGAAGGCGAGATCAGCAGGTTCGTTCAACTGGATGGAGAGGGGGACATCGATGGCTCCAAGGTAAAACATACTCATCTCTGCAACCACCCACAAGGATCTGCCCTCGGCCAACAGTGCAAGCCTGTCGCCTCTGGTTACACCGATGGTCATCAACCCGGCTGCAAACTGGTAGACCTGCTCGTGCATCTCTTTGTAGGAGGTAGAACGAAATTCACCATTCCGTTTCTCCCACATGTAGGGGTTCTCAGCGAACTTATCGACATTCTCCTCGAAAAACTGAATCAGTGTTTTCATAAGATATGTTTAGTTGTAAATGGAAGTAAAGTTACCAGTGATTTCAGGAGTAAATTGTTTGAAGAATCAAGATATGAAATAGATATGAAATAGAGGGTTTGTTGCAAAGTTTTTTGTGTGACTTCAGGATGGAGGAGATTCAAGAGGCAAGCCCTGGACCCGCGTTTTCGATGCAGAGCATCGGAGGATTAATCCAATAATTGATAAAAAAACAATCCTACCCTTACGATCAATCCAGGGTTTATCACATAAACAAATAAAAAACATGAGTGGTGGAATTCGAATCCATAGTGACCTGGAGATATGGAAAAGGTCTATGCAACTGGTGTTTGAGGTTTATAGATCTACCGCTAATTTTCCAAAACATGAAATGTTTGGACTGGTTTCCCAAATGAGGCGGGCAAGTGTTTCAGCACCTTCAAATATCGCAGAAGGTGCTGGGAGGCAGGGATCTGGAGAGTTTGTGCGCTTTCTTTATTATGCTTCAGGGAGCCTGTCAGAACTTGAAACCCAGCTCCTGATTAGTGCAGACCTTGGATATATGAATCATGAGGAATCAGAGAAACTTAGGGCAGAGGTTGTTATTTTAAGAAAGAAGATATCTGCTACTATGCGAAGCCTGAAAAGACGAACTTGATCACCAATCACCCTCACCAATCACCCTCACCAATCACATCTCTATAATCTGCTCACGGTCGGGCCCCACCGAGATGTATTTGATGGGAATCTGAAGCTCCTTTTCAAGGAACTGGATA
>JBDLIQ010000123.1:0-11193 GCA_039714775.1 Bacteroidota bacterium | reverse complement strand
ATCTATAATACAGTTAGTAATGATGAGCTGAATACTTTAACTAATGAGGATGTACTAAATCTTTTTAGCATAGATGAATTGGAAATTCTGTCTACAAAGTATTGGATGTTTGATATAAACAGGCCGGCTGTTGTTTCTGTAATGCGGGTAGTTAATCAATCAACTACTCCTTTTTGGCTACAGGAGAGAGGTTTTCAAAAAACTGAACTGACAGTAAAAAACGAATATACCACATATGAAGTATGGCAGAAAGAATTTCCGGCAGGGAAGGTTGGATTAGGAATAAATGGGTTTGATAATCAAAACAGGCATTACTTTGTTACTGTACAAGCTATTGACAAATCAGAAGAGTTAACTCTCAGCAACTTTTTTCCGGAAAATCAGTTTGTGGGTAGAATGGATGTTGGAGCATTTACTTATCACGATTGGGATGAGCTTGTATTAACAGAAGTTCCGGAAGAATTAGTGGGAGGAAAACTTTTACCAACAGTAAGAGGTAGAGGACACGAGGCACATCTGATCAATGCTTTTAGAAAAACCCCGTTTCCTTCATCAGATAAACCGGATCAAATAATGCTGACATGGAGCAAAGATCCCAAAACAACCCAATCTATTCAATGGCGAACTAACTCAAACTCTAATAAGGGTGTTGTCCGCTACTGGAAAAAAGATGATAGCAAAAAAGAGTACATTCAGGTTGAGGGGAAAAGTAAAATTATGGATGACAGAATGTTGTATAACGACAGAACAATTAATCGTTATACGGCAATACTCGAGAATTTAGAAACAAATACTTCATATAGTTATATAGTCGGAAATTCTGAAACAGATACCTGGAGTGATCCTGCCGGATTTAAAACAGCTGCGGATGACTCAGCTCCTTTCTCATTTACCTATTTTGGAGACACACACAAAACACCTCATTGGGGAGAGCTGATAGATGATTCATATAGCAGATTCCCTGATGTCGCTTTTTCGGCCTTAGGAGGCGATATGGTAGGAACAGGTTTATACAGAAATGATTGGGACCAGTTTTTTGAGTATTCTTCAAAGGTTATTAAAAACAGACCCATGCTTACGACCTTAGGAAATCACGACGATCATAAAGGATTAGGAGCCTGGATGTATGCCGATTTATTTGATTTGCCGGTTAATGGACCTAAAAGCATTCCTTCAGAATATAGCTATAGCTTTAGGTACGGTAATGCTCAGTTCTTAATGCTGGCCTCTACGCAGCCTATAAAAGAGCAAACATCGTGGATCGAAAAAGAACTGAAAGAGAGTGATGCAGTTTGGAAATTTGTGATATTTCATTTTCCTCCCTATTCAGCAGATGAGGATTACCCTGTAATAAGAGATGAATGGGGAAGTCTGTTTGATAAGTACCATGTTGATATGGTTTTTAGCGGGCATGTCCATTATTACATGCGTTCAAAACCGATGTATGCCGAGAGGGTAGTAAAAAGCCCGTCGGAAGGTACAGTATATGTTATTTCTATTTCTACTCAGGGCAGAAAACATGAGTTGGAAGACAGGTATTTTGTAGAGGTAAGATATAGTGATGGAGACTATTATTACCAGAAAATTGATATTGATGGAGCTAAACTAACCTTCAAAACGATTAATTCTAAAGGAGAAATTAAGGATAGCTTTGAGATTGAAAAGGAACAAGTATTGTCAGACTTTTAAAAGACTAAAGTTGGATCTGTTCACCTCTTCTCCTCCCACGAATTGCCCCGGATCACCTTGATCTCAGATGCCGGAAATGTGGGGCGCTCCTCTCCATGATCAAGGATGTGCCATGTCTTTTCCGGGAAGATATCGTTCATAAAAAGGGGTTGCGGGATCCATACCCTGAACAGGCTCTCTTCGCTGTACCCGTTCCCTGCTGATGCATAATCGAACATCACCTGGGGCTTCACTTCATGGCCAAAGAAATGGGTTATTTTATGAAGAAACGGAACCTCAAAAGCCATCCATACCCCATCAGGTTTCTCCTCTGCCGGGGTCAACTCGATATACCGCTCTTCACCGGACTCATTCACCTGTTCCGGCAGGACATATTTCAATCCACCGAAATCATCTTTATGCTCCCACTCTGTATCCTCAGGCAACAGCCAGATATTGTATCCTGCCGGTTCAATCACCCTGCTGTCAAGGGCAAGAACAACCGGGCCACGCATCACAGCCATTTCATTGATATTTCCAGGAGCCTGGATCACCCTGCCACGCATATCAAGCGCAAGACTGATCCGGTCCCCATCGCTCCATAGGCGCTCTATTTTTGCATAGGTTCCGGGAGTCACCTCCACCCTCTCACCATTCACACTGAGTTCGGTTTGCCTGCTCCATTCCGGTATCCGCAGACTGATGGTGTAGTTAACATCGCTCTTCTGGTTCACGGTAATCCCAATCTCTCCCTCCTCCGGGTAGCGGGTCTCCTGAACCAGGCTGACCAGGGTTCCGTTGTGCAGGGTTTGTCTCCATTCACCCTGGTTATAGAGGTTAATTACCGGACCTGCATCATCCAGCATCACCGACCAGAGGGGAACGGTGAGCAGTCCCCGGGGACCGTTGGCAACACAACAACTGGAGTGGCACTGGGGAACCTGCATGGGACTTGGTATGCGTTCTCCCTTCAGGGGAGAGTAGTAGGCCCACCAGTTGCCCGATTCATTCATGGCACCGATAAGGGCATTGTAGAGGGTGATCTCCATCTGGTCGGCCCACACCGGATCGCCTGTGAGTCTGAGCAGCTGATAGGCAAATTTCATCCAGGTTGCCGTCACACAGGTCTCCATGGGCTGCTCCAGCAGTTCGGTCTGTCTGAAGACCCCGTCGCACCATAGTTCGGTACTTGATCCCGAGCCCACAATCATGATCTCTCTCTCCAGCAGGCTTTTACCAAAACTGACCGCGGCATCCAGGTAGAGTTTGTTACCGGTGGCCCTGTACAGTTCACATACCCCCTCAAAACATGACATCATCTCGTATCCCTTGGGCGACGAGATCAGCAAGGGGGGGACACCAGCCAGGGCATCTTCGATCAGATTCATTCCCCTGTCTGTATAGGCATTGGGTTCACTCCACTGTGACACCATGAACTCGGCAAAATCGAGGTACTTTTTATCACCCGTATATTTATAGACCAACACCACCGGTTCCAGTACCGAGGTGGCCGACATGGAACCCAGTACCTGTAGTCCGGTTTCGGTGAGTTTGGTCTTCCCCGGGCCTGCAATTTCGATCAATTCATCCACCACACCGGCTGCGGCTTTCAGCACCTTTTTATTGCCGGTCTGTTCATAGTTTGCAACAAGCCCGAGAATCACATATTTCCTGCCCCAGATGTCCCACAATTCAAATGTGTTTTCACGGGGATAGCTGCTGATCCGGCCATCCCTCTCCTGTGTAGCCAGGATCTCCTTCAGGGAGCTTTCAATAATCTCACGATACTCATCTTCAGGCTGATAACCATACCCGAGCATGGCTGAGGTGTACCACTTCCCCCAGAACTCCCCCTTAAAATTCGGAGAGATATGGTCTGTATGATCCCGAAAAGGTGCCGAATAGAGCCCGTAATCTACCCTCATCACCCCGTTCTGAATGCAGGAATCCATTCTGCTTCCAACATAGCCTCTGATCTCGGAATCCGGAAGCGCATTGGGATTGAGTTTGTCGGTCACCCGGATCCCTGGTTTATCGATTTGATTCTGTGCAGCTATCTTAAGAGGAAGAGATAGTGAAATCAAAAGGAAAAGTGCGATTGTTTGTAGATCCTTCATTGTAAAAAGTTTTATAATGATGACTCGATTCTGATTTTTGAATGTAATGCACTATTTCAGCGGTGCTTTATCGATCCGTGTCTGGTGCCTTCCCCCTTCAAATGAGGTGGAAAAAAAGGTCTCCATAATGGCAATGGCCTCCTCCCGGTTGATAAAACGCCCGGGCATGGCCAGGATATTGGCATTGTTATGCTGCCGGGCCAGCTCGGCTATCTCCGGAATCCAGCAGAGTGCAGCCCGGATCCCCTGATGTTTGTTAGCAGTAAAGGATGCCCCCTGTCCGCTTCCGCAGACCACCACCCCATAATCGTACTCACCGTTCTCAACCGCCTCTGCCACCGGGTGGATATAATCGGGGTAGTCCACCGACTCAGCCGAATCGCACCCAAAGTTCCTGTACTTATATCCATGCTCCTCGAGCCACTCCAGGACCACCAGCTTAATCTCGTAACCGCCATGGTCATTTCCTACTGCTATTTTCATATTCTATTGTTTTATAAATTTTCTTCTGTATACCTGAACACCTGCATGCAGGTGCATGATGTAAATACCGGCGGGCAGGTCATCCACAGCAAGCAAATGCTGCTTACCTGCTCCCAGCATGCACTGTTTCACCAGAACCCCGTTAACCGACCAGATCTCTGCCAGCATCCTCTCCTCTCCCGGTAAAGCAATCCTGATGGCCGTACTTGCGGGATTGGGGAAGAGGGATAGCTCCTCTGCCGCACTGATGGCACGCCCGGTAATGACCTCATAAGGCAGCACCTCAAAATGGTCCAGGTTAAAACCTCCCCGGTCGATGAAGATCTTTAGCTTGTGAACTCCTTCCGGGATATAGAGGTCCTCGATCCTTACGGTATCATACACCTGCTCTCCACCAGTGGTCCCCACAAAGATATGGTTTGTCACCACCCTGTCATCCAGTTCGAGGTGAAACTCTTCTACTCCTCCGGCCGAGGCTAACACCAGATGAATCTCCGTTTTCATTCCCTCAGCCGCTTCGATGAGGTACTCCATCCACTCACCGCTCCCGGTCCATCCCACATAGTAACCGCCTGCATCACCCGGTATAACAGCGATATCCACTTCATCCTGGCGGTAGGCACCTCCCAGGTTGGCTGCATCATTGTCCCGGTAGGCCACGCCCGGACCACCCAGATCGTAATCCTCTGCCTGGATCAGTCCAGGTACCGCGTGGGGATCTCCTGTATAGGATTGCTGCTGAAAGACCTCCACGACAATGGTTTCTGAGCTTGCCGTTTCATCTGCATTGTCTGTGGCCTCGGCCCAAACCTGGTAGGTCCCGGCCACTGTTGGCCTCCAATCCATTGAACATTGATCTGAATCGCTTGATCCAAGTGTTCGGCCGTTAAAAAGCAACCTGACCGAAGATACCACTCCGTCATTATCTCCGGCAGCAGCTGCAATCAGGATAGAATTTCCCAGTTCCAGAGCACTGTTCGCGACAGGTGTCAATAGATCCACAAACGGATTCTGGTTAATGGTATCGGTGAAAATGGTAATTGAATCTGTCAACGATCCAACCTCAATGATTAAAGTATAACTCCCGGAACCGGCTGTAGGGCTGGTCACTAAAGAGAGCTCCGAACCATTGATACTGATGTCGCCCTTCACTACTCCTGATAGCTTGAAATCGCTCACAGAGAGCCAGTCCAGCTTGATCTGCTCACCACCTGTACCACCCGGATCAATCCTGAACATATCGATGTTGCTAAGTGATATCCACTCCGAAAGGGAATCCAGGTGATACACATGCCAGCCCTCCTGCATCTCATAAGCTGTGGCATAGTGATTGTTGCCCTCAAACCAGTAAAGCTGTCCATGTGAAGGCCGGTTACAGTAGAGCCGGAATGCAATATGGGGCAATGCGCTCCCGTCCAGGTTACTTTCTGAAAAGAAGAAATAGGGGTCAACCGGTTCTTCTGTTGAGACCATCGCAGAAAGGATGCCCCCTGACACCTCCGGTTCGTTAAGGCCATGGAACCCTCCCACCTCATAGATGGAATTCATGGGCCAGAACATCCCAATGCTGTCCGCCTCCACCGGAGTGGTATTCTGGTAGTTGCCTGCACCCCTGAAGGTGAATGTAACCGAATCCGGATCAAACAGGAATTCCGGATCGGTCATCCGGACAGTTACCTCATTGGTCATCTCAGGGTCAGCAAACAGGGTGTCATATTCAGCGGTAATCACAAGCGCCAATTCGGTGGTATCCTGAATAGATAATACCGGCACACTCCATGGTCCTGCAATACCCCGGGCCGAGAGGGCACGTACACGGATCTGGTAAAGGGTATCGGTATGGGTTGTGGACATTGTATAGCCCGATGTGGTATCACTGTATAACCAATCCGCTCCATTCCTGCTTAATTGCACCTCAAAATGACCGAGGCTGTCCCATTCATGCCACCTGGCGACCAGATCGGGCCAGATGTGGTCATCCCATGAGATCTCCAGGTCAGTTTCATTGAGGATCTCACCGTCAACCCCATGCACCTGCGGAGGTGTGTAGTCTGGTATGGAACCCTGCTGGTTATAGGGTACCTCCTCACGCCCACCCATAAAGTCATGGATCGCCCTTCCGAAATCTGAGTCATTGAGCGGGAAGGTCTCATCGGGTGCAGGTGGTATCTTATGCCACCATCCGGGAAAGAGCATGTGGCAGCTGTTTTCGTAAAACTTTACCATGTGTAAGATGCTGGTTGTATAGAGGTCGCCGGGGGTAAGATGGGGATTGGGCATGGTGTGCCATTCAAAGATCCCCCAGTCACCCGCGTACTGGGTTATCCACTGCGGATCAATGTACCCGAACCTGGTAATTCCAACGGTGCCCGATCGCTCCAGCAAACCGGTCCAGATGGTGGATGCAGAGCTGCGGTTGCGTCCACTGGCCCCTGTGAAGTTGCCCAGCACCTCGCCCGGGATTTGATGCGCATACATCATCTTTCTGGAGATACCTGCTTCGGCCACCACATCAAAATGGTCCCGGATCGAATTACGGACCATGTTTTGCCGGAACCCATAGGCAGGCGTATCCGGATTACCGTCCGGGTACTCCCCCCCCTGATCAGGAACATCATAACTCCAGGCATTCCAGAAAGGATCACGTGGGTTAAGGATCCTGGGCGCATCAAAACCGGCTGCAGTGAAGCCCTCTCCCGATTCCGGAGAACAATCAAAACCCTCACCGTATACAACCACGGGCTTCGAACCGGGCCAGATCTCAAGGTCCCAGTATTTCAGACTCCAAGTGTGAAATGATGTTCCAAAGAATGCATTGAAGCTGACCCCGGTACCATTGCTGTTGACAGGTGTGGGATCATCATAGAACTGGCTGCGAAACGTTCCGTTAAAATCGACCAATTCGCCTATCACCAAGCTGGATGCTCCCTCTCCGGCATATTGCCCGTCAGTGTCATCGTAAAGTCCGGTGTGCCTGAGCCAGTCCCTGAACTCGGTGATGGCAAAAGGGCTGTAATCGGCCAGTTTGGAGGTGTTGTTATGTCCTCCGATGGCCAGCTCCTCCTCGATGGGACCATTAATTGCAACAACAACACCCGGGTAATCGGCCATGAGTTCTACGGCTCCTTCAGCCCATTCCCTGATCTTCTGGTGATTGTATTCTATTAATGGTGAAGCATACCGGGAGGGGGTGGGGATCTTATAGTCCCGCTCATCTTCAGGTACCTCAAGGGTCCCACTGGTTGTATACGCCCCTTTCCAATCCTCCCCGTCCAGGCGCCACTGGTACAACCTGATGTCCTGGTCGGCCACATTCCGGTAATCGGGCCTGGTGTGGGACTGGTATGGAGAGATGAGCCCCGCATGCAGATCATGCTTTCGGGCCAGCTCACACACCTGGCGAACCTCCGCATCTGCACCCGGAGTATAGATAAAAGAGAAACCGAGCCGGTGGTAGAGGTTCCCCGGACCCAGCTCATATTTCATCTTCACCATCTGCGCCTCCTTCTCCTCATAGGAGAGACCTCCACCCACACGGATCTCTTCATACAGCGGAAGCATGTAAAAGGTGTTGTTGAAACCGGCCCTGGGCAATTCCTGAGTAAATGATGTCCCAGAGATGAAGAACAACAGATTAATAATAGCAAGAATTTTTACCGGTCTATACATCTATCGAAAAGATCTCTATTTATTTGGTAACCAAACGATCATGCCAGCTCCCGTTCAATGTCTTCCAGTGTTTTACCTTTGGTTTCCGGCAAAAAGCGAAAAAGCACCAGGAAACCGATCAGGCAGATCGCTCCATACAACCAGAAATTGTTGGCCCAACCGATGCTCTCCTTGATGGTCGGAAAGCTGAAGGTGAGCAGGAAATTGGCGATCCAGTGGGCGGTGGCGCCAATGGACATGGCAGCTCCGCGGATGCGGTTGGGGTAGATCTCGGAGAGCACTACCCAGAAGAGCGGTGCCAGTGAGAGGGAGTAGAGCATTACGTTCACCAGCATCAGAACGACGACGGTGGCACCAGTATTTCCGGTATAGAATCCGCCTCCGATCAGACCATAGACCACGGCCATCAAAGATGTAGCTATCAACAGGATCTTCTTGCGACCCAGTTTTTCCACTGTAAAAATGGTGATGATAACAGAAAGTAACATCACCAGTCCAATGGCCACGATCTGCACCATCATCTCCTGCAGGTTAAATCCGGCAGCCTGGAAAATATCGGAGGCGTAGTAGATCACTACGTTTATACCGCTCCATTGTTGCAGGAATGCCAGGAAAGCCCCCAGTGCCAACAGCTTCAATATTTTCCTCTCCGTAAGCGCCCCGAAGCTGACCCTGGACACATGCTCCTGCTTCAGGGTTTTTCTGATGTCTTCCACTTCAAATTTTGCATACGCTTCACCTCCGATTTTCTTCAGAACACCGAAAGCCTTCTCCTCCTGTCCGTTCTTCATCAGCCAACGCATACTTTCCGGCACTAAAAACATCAGGCCAAAAAAGAGCAGCGCAGGGACCACTTCTGCACCAAACATCCAACGCCACCCCATCTGTCCGCTCCAGCTATTGCGGATCATCTCGGCTGTGGGGTCGGCAACCAGCCCGGTGTCAAGCTTGGAGATAGCCAGGTTGACGAGCTGGGCGGCAAGGATCCCGATCATGATCATCAGCTGGTTGATGGTGACAAGCATTCCTCTTTTCTTGGCCGGGGCTATCTCTGAGATGTACATGGGTGAGAGGTTCAGGGCGGCTCCCATGGCTACCCCGCCAATCATCCTGAAAGCATTGAAAGCATAGAAACTTCCCGACAGGGCCGTTCCGAGAGCCGAAAGTGCGAACAGGAACCCGGAATAGGTGAGCATACGTTTCCGCCCCAGCTTATCACTCAGCAGTACACAGAGAATGGTCCCGATGATACAGCCCACAATGGCCGAGCTGGTACCCCACCCCTGAAGCGTGGGCGTATCGAGATGGAAGAACGGTTCGTAAAAGGGCTTGGCACCCCCGATCACAACGAAATCGTATCCAAAAAGGAATCCACCCATTGCCGCAGCAAAGGTGATCATCCAGATGTACCGCGAATTAAATTTTGGTTTATCGTTCATAGATGTGGGATTTGAAATCGCAAAAATCTATTTGATATTTACAGATTCTATTCGTTATCAGTGATCAATTCAATACGCACCGGCCCCATCAGTCCGGAAGAGACAAGCTCCTCCCCTCTCTGCAGATCTGACACTGTATAGGTTGTAAACCGCTCACCTTCGGGAAGCTCCAGATCACCCACCATACGGTTTCTCCACACATTCACCACCTCAATCTCCAGATGGTTCTCCCCAACTGCCAGATTCTCTTTCAGGCCCAGCCGGTATGGCGCCATCCAGCTGACCCCCAGCTCCTCTCCATTCAGGATCACACGTGCCATCACCCCAACCTCTCCCAGGTTGATAAAGAGATCGCCCGAGGGGATCTCATCCATGGTGAATTCTGTTTTGTAGGTGGCGGTTCCGGAGTAATACTTCATTCGCTCATCGGTCGACTCACTCCAGTCGATCAGGTTGGTGAGCTGCAGAGGTTCTGTTGGTCCAAACTCCCTGTTCTCAAACTCCACGGTCCACTCCATATCCAGGGTGGTCACGGTTTCCGGAACCGGTGAATTGAGTGCATAACCTGCACCTGTATTCCCATTGCTCTCCGAGGTGAAGACCACGAAACAGCTTTCATGCTTCTGCATGGAGAGGGGAACCGTGGTACGCTCTCCATTGTCTGTATAGTCATTGAGCTTTCGGACCTCACCGGTCACCGCATCCCAATGCTGGGGCTGAAGTCCGGATACATTGAAAGAGGGCTCCACATCAAGCACTCCGTCCGACTGGTTGGTCAGGAAATAGATCTCCATTCCCGGCATGGTACGGTGCGTCCAGAGAAGGGATGCCGCTGCATCAAACTGAATATCGGCAGCTACCCCGATCAGGTCCAGTGCCTCCTGCAATCCCATACCATCGAGCAGATATCCGTCACCCATTTTCTTCTCCAGCTTTCCCCCTGCATGTGATTCACCCCACATGCGGTTGGCAACCTCCATGATCTCCTGATCACATTGCGGATAGTTCTGAAGGCTGGGCGACTTCCCCGGTTTGCCACCAAGGATGGTACCTCCGGCCTTCACCAGCGCCTCCATTTTAGCCAGGACCGCAGGCCTCATGTTGGAATTTTCCGGCAGCACCAGGATCGAATAGGTCATCCCGTCAGGTAATACATATTTTCCATCTTCAACAGAGAGCCTCTCCATGATCACCTCTGCATTGATATAGTCGTAGGAATATCCCACCGGCAATTCAGGATCGCGGGTACCGGTCATCTTGGGCGTATCCTCTCCAATAAAGTAGAGTACATCAGCAGCATAAGTTCCCTGCTGCAGCATATGCTGGCACCTTCGTGCGTAATCGGCCCAGGCACTGCCCTGGTCAAACCAGGTGTTGAGCCGGTTAAATTCGGTGGAGAACCAGGCATTGACTCCCGGCGCCTCATCCCGGGGCTGTTGGATATAGAGATGAAGCACATAGTGGTTGATCCCTTCGGTCCAGCTCCAGTCGCCCCGCTTCTTCAGAAGAGCCGGGTGCCTTTTATAGGATTGCATTCCGGCTGTAAAGGCCTCGGCCGAAGTGATGGGCTTGCCATACATATGGGCGGCAGAGGATCCGGTTTTACACTCAATATCGCCCAGACTTCCTTCGTTCCAGAATTCACCAGCCACCAGGTCGCTCTGACCTCCATACATGATGAACTCCCCGGGATATCCCCAGTGGCCATAGTTCTCCAACCAGGTCTTCATTCCATATTCATTGGCCGCCTTGCGAAGTCCGCCCACATACTCATAGGCCACATCATCGGCCACCATACGGCGAAGGTCCCACAAAAA
>JBDLIQ010000122.1:0-11222 GCA_039714775.1 Bacteroidota bacterium | reverse complement strand
ACATGACGATCTCCGCATATATAGCCCTGGGCGTTATACTGCTTATGATCATCGCCCTGGTGAAGGAGATTCTCCGGCCCGGCCTGATCCTTTTCAGCGCACTGGTTGTTTTTCTTGTTTTCGACATCATCTCGGCCGAAGATGCGCTCTCTGGATTCTCCAACAAAGGGATGATTACCGTTGCGCTTCTCTTCCTTGTGAGTGAAGGTGTTAAAGAATCCGGGGTACTTAACAAAGTGGGGGCCTGGATCCTTCCGAAAAAACGCAAACCGATCTCCAGGCTGCTGATGCAGATCATGATCCCTGTATCGGCCATCTCAGCATTCCTGAACAATACACCAATGGTGATCATCTTCGGACCCATGCTGAAAAAATGGGCCGATAAAATCAGCCTTCCCTCCCAGAAATTCCTGATCCCGCTCTCCTACGCCACCATTTTTGGTGGAACCTGCACGCTGATAGGAACCTCCACCAACCTGCTGGTGCACGGGATGATGCTGGACAGGGGAATGGAGGGGCTGGGCATGTTTGAGCTGGCCAAGGTGGGGCTGTTTATCCTCTTTTTCGGCTTCCTCTATATGAACCTTTTTGCCAACAGGCTTCTTCCCGGTGAGAAGATCCCCAAATTCAGCTTTCCCAACGACACCAGGGAGTACTACTTTGATCTCTACCTGCCTGATAACAGCAACTTCATTGGAAAGGAGATTGAGAAGAGGCGGCTGCCAGGCCTGAGCGAATTCACGGTCAGGACCATCATCAGGGATGGAAAACATATCCGGATCTCAAACACCCCCTTTCTCCTGGAGGCAAATGATAAACTGATCGTGGCAGGTAGTGCAGAAGATGTGGGTTTTCTTACCCAAACTTCCGGGATAAAGCTGAATGCCCTGGATCATGTGGATCCCGCTTTTCTTAAAAAATCCCTGAAACAGGTGGAGGTTGTGATCGCGCCCCGCTTTCCGGGTATCCAGCAAACACTCGGTGAGTTCGATTTTTTCGGTCACTATGGCGCAGTGGTTATGGCCGTACACAGGAATGGTGAACGAATCACCACCAACCTGGAGAATCTTGAATTGAAAACGGGTGATAACCTGATGCTTCTCACCACGGAGGAGTTCACCAGGTACTGGGGTGAATCAAGGGTCTTTTACATGGCCTCTGAGATCGGTGAAATGGATGATTCCAAGGACCGGAGACGCAGGTGGATCGCCATGGGGCTGGTCTTCTTCATGATTGCAGGTGCTACGCTTGGCAGGTTTATACCATCCCAGGGTAAGAACGAATTTGACATGTTCTTTTTTGCTGCGGTCACCGTGGTTCTGATGGCCATGATGAAGATCTTTACACCAAAAAAGTATACCAAGCCCATCAACTGGGATGTTCTGATCACCATTGCAGCAGCCATCGGAGTAAGCCGGGCCCTTCAGAATTCTGGCGCCGCCGACTTCATTGCCCGACACACCATCGGCATTTCTGAGGGGTTCGGCCCCCTTGGGGTAATGGCCGCTATTTTCGTGATCACCAACGTCTTCACCGAGATCATCACCAACAACGCCGCAGCCGCCATCACCTTCCCCATCGCCTATGCCGCTGCCACCCAGCTGGGTGTGGATCCAAAGCCATTTTTCATCACCATAGCCATAGCCGCCTCAGCCAGCTTCTCTACTCCCATTGGCTACCAGACCAACCTGATTGTCCAGAGTATCGGCAACTACAGATTCAGTGACTACTGGAAGATCGGACTGCCATTAAATATCCTGGCACTGATCATATCGTTATTGGTGATTCCCCGGTTTTGGCCGTTTTAGTTGGTAACTATTTCCCTTTCAACTTATATACCCTTACCCAGTCAATCTCCATGGCTGAGGGAAGGCTGCTTTCGGAGGCATCTTTCTTCAGGTTGGATGAGAAGTTGATGTACATCTCCTCCTGCGGAACGCCTGAACTCTGTGTCTTAAAGACCTTGCCGTTGATTTTCCAGACCAGCTTGTTGGGGGTCCACTCCAGGGAATAGATAAAATAGGTATCGGCATATTTTGAACCGCCGGTTTTTGAGATCGATTTGTGGGGGTGGTCGCCCTTGCCCCAAAAATAGTTGCTATGGAGTTTCCCATTCTCGAACCTGGCCACATCAACATGAGGCAGCATGCCATCCGACACCATCCAGAATGCCTGGGCAACCGATCCGGCGGCCATCTTCACCTTGGCCTTGAAAACGCCGTATTTCTGTTTGAAGCTCTTTGCAGTGCTGATCAATCCGGTGGTAAAATCAAAATCTTCCAGGACAAATCCCTGGTGACCTCTCCAGGCAAGGCCCTCTGCATTCCCCACTTTGGTTACGATCCTTGCTTTGTTGTCGTAAAAATCAATGTTTTCACCATTGGTTGGAAAACTCTTATCATCCTCAAGGGCAAATGAGCTGTCAATACCCTTCTCTCCCCAGTAGTAACGGGTCATCCATTTGGATGTGTCGAGCTTGCTCTTATCGAACTTCTCTTCGAAGGTCAGGTCCCATTTTTCAATCTCCTTAAAGGGATACTTCTTCTTCGTTTTAAAGTACCACTGCACCTTCTCCGATTTCTTCAGTACCTGGTACTCGGTCTCTTTGTGGAACTCCTCGGAATCCTTGTATTCACTCTTGTTGATCTTTCTTTTGCGCAATGCAAAATCGCTTGACCTGATCTCCTTTTCGAGTTCCAGATAGCGGTTGAACTCATCGGAGGTTTCATAATCTTTGTAGGCCTGCAAATCCGACCTTAACTGATCATCTGCCGATTCAACCTTCTCGGTGGTGGGGACCATACCCAGCAAAAAACTTAAGCTAGCCATAATTTTGTCTGTTCAAATACAACGAATAAAGATAAAAAAAAATTATCTCCAGTACGCACTCCGCCGGCTTTTAAAGTAATAAACACCTTCAACGGATATAATAAACTGGGAATATTTTGAAAGAATATATTTAACTGAAACATTCATGTCCCACCTGGGAGCCAGTCTCATCTCCAGGCCCGCACCCAGGTTTCCGCCAATGGCATAATCGGACAGATCTCCGGGCGCAGTGTCCGGAATGGGATACTTCGGATCATTTTGTGCAATAACCGAGTTGAGGTATGTGAAATTGGCACCGGCAAATACAACCATTTTAAGGGTCCGCTCCTCGTAGAACATATACTGCCCGTCCAGGTCCCCCATGAACAGATAGTTCATAATAGAATAGCGCCCCGCATCCATAACGGACCTGTTAAAAGCAGAGAGTGTGGGTACAATATTGAGGGTGCTTTTCCTGTCCAGGGGGATCCATGTTTTAATTTTAAATCCGGGATTCCCAACATCACTGTTATTAAACTCATATCCCGATGCAAAGCTCAGGCCGGCCCCCACCCTGTAGATCTGAGCCGAGACTGAATTGCTGAAGCCCATCCCCGCGAAGAGGAAAACAGTGACAGTGAACAGAAGCTGGAATCTTTTCATGTTTCAGCTTTCAGGATAAAATGAATTTAATTGTACGATTCTGACCCGATATTGTTTCAAACTTAGTCAATATTGGCGGTTCCCTTCAAAAAAATGCTAAATTTGTTACGTTTACAAACACCTTTCGAATGGCAGAAATACACGGAAAAATCATTCAGATAATCGGTCCTGTGATTGATGTGAGTTTTGAAGAAACAGGCAATCAGCTTCCCAACATTCATGAAGCCCTCGAGATAGAGAGAACAGACGGATCAATGCTGGTTATCGAGTGCCAGCAGCACATCGGAGAGCATACCGTAAGGACCATTGCCATGGACTCCACCGACGGGCTCCATCGTGGCATGAAGGTGATTGCCAGGGGTGAAGCCATTACCATGCCCAGGGGGGATACTGTCAAAGGGCGTTTGTTAAATGTAGTGGGAGATGCCATCGACGGAATCGGGGAGGTAGATAAAGCCGACGGATACCAGGTTCACAACAGTCCCCCGAAGTATGAAAATCTCTCCACTGAAACCGAAGTGCTTTTTACAGGAATAAAGGTGATCGACCTGTTGGAGCCCTATGTAAAAGGGGGGAAGATCGGGCTTTTTGGCGGAGCCGGGGTTGGAAAGACTGTGATCATTATGGAGCTGATCAACAACATCGCAAAAAAATATGAAGGTATTTCGGTGTTTGCAGGTGTTGGAGAGCGGACCAGGGAGGGGAACGACCTGCTCAGGGAGATGATCGAATCGGGTGTAATAAAATACGGGGAAGCATTTGAAAAGAGTATGGAAGAGGGATCGTGGGATTTGGACAAGATCGACCACGAACAGCTGGACCAGTCGCAGGCGACCCTGGTTTTCGGCCAGATGAATGAGCCACCCGGAGCCCGTGCCACCGTAGCACTCTCTGGCCTTACAGTTGCCGAATCATTCAGGGACGGGGATGAGCAGAGTGGCGGAAAAGACATTCTGTTCTTCGTTGACAATATTTTCAGGTTCACCCAGGCTGGCTCAGAGGTCTCTGCACTCCTGGGCCGGATGCCCTCTGCGGTGGGTTACCAGCCCACCCTGGCCACTGAAATGGGTTTTATGCAGGAGCGGATTACATCCACAAAACGGGGATCCATCACCTCCATCCAGGCCATCTATGTACCTGCCGATGACCTGACCGATCCGGCCCCTGCCACTACATTTGCACACCTGGATGCGACCACTGTGTTGAGCAGGAAGATTGCCTCCCTGGGTATCTATCCTGCTGTGGATCCCCTGGACTCCACCTCCAGGATCCTTAAAGCCGAGATTGTAGGGGATGAACACTATAATACGGCCCAGCGGGTAAAAGAGCTCTTGCAACGGTACAACGAACTGCAGGATATTATTGCCATCCTTGGAATGGATGAGCTTTCTGAAGAGGATAAACTTGTGGTCCACAGGGCCAGGCGTGTGGCACGTTTCTTGTCTCAACCATTTCATGTGGCTGAGCAGTTTACCGGTACACCAGGTGTATTTGTAAACATTGAAGATGCCATCAAAGGGTTCAACATGATCATGGACGGCGAGGTTGATGAGTACCCCGAAGCTGCATTTAACCTGGTAGGAACCCTTGATGAGGCCATTGAGAAAGGTAAAAAGATGCTTGCTGAAACCAAAGCATAACTAAGGTATGTTACTCGAAATCATTGCACCGGATCAGGCGTTATACTCAGGGGAGGTGGACCTGGTACAGGTTCCCGGTTCAAAGGGTTCTTTCGAAATCCTTCGTAACCACGCCCCCATCATCTCGACCCTTGAACAGGGACAAATCAAGATCGTCGACCAGAAAGGAGCAACCTCTTTTTTTGACGTAAACGGAGGAGTTATTGAGGCAAAAAACAACAAAATCATAGTTCTTGCAGAAACCTCTACGAAATAGGATCGTATTCACAGGTTTATCCATTGTGCTGGCCATTGTGCTTACAGCCTTCAATGGAATCAGGAAAAAGACCGTGACCTTCACCTCACCTGATGGACTTCAGGTAACGGCTGATGAGTATATCATTACAAAAGGCAATCCTTACATCCTCCTGTTCCATGAGCAGGGATCGAGTCGCGGCGAATACCTGGATATTGCCCGCAGGTTATGTAAAATGGATTACAATTGCCTGGCCGTAGACATGCGAAACGGGGGCAATGATCATTTTGTTTCCAACGAAACTGTCAAACGCTGCCGGGAAAACAGGTGTTACACCGGTATCAATGAAGTGGAGAGGGACATGCTCTCTGCAATCGGCTATGCACATGAGCAATCGGGGATGCCGGTAATCCTGTTTGGAAGTGGTGCCAATGGTTCACTCAGTCTGAAAGTAGCCAGGGAGAACGAGCAGGTCAGAGCCGTTGTGGCATTCAGTCCGGGGGAGTATTTTCTTCCAGATATAAATGTTCAGGATACCCTTGCCGGTATGAAAAAACCCACTTTTGTCTCATCCAGTCTCTCTGAAATTCCTTACGTTACCCGGCTTGTTTCAGCCATAGATGAAGATTATGTTACAATATTTGAGCCCAAACTTGGAGAGGGAACCAGGGGGTCGGGCTCACTCAGTATCAATAATCCGAATCAATCCGAATACTGGCTAGCCCTGTTGCTATTTTTCAAGGAGCTGGTTTAGATGGTTAAATTCCTGGTTGTCCGTTTTAGTTCCACTGAAGACATTCTCCTCACAACACCTGTTGTGCGCCACCTGAAAAAACAGGTAGATGACGCAACAGTTCACTACCTGACCAAAAAAACGTTCGTTCCGCTCCTGGAAGCCAATCCCTACATTGACAAGGTTCACTCCTTTGACGGGAAGATGAAACCATGCCTTCAGGAACTTAAGGAAGAGGGGTTCGATTATATCATCGACCTGCACAACAACACCAAATCTGCCCGCATCAAGTTCAGCCTGAAAAGAATGGATTTTACCGTGAAAAACCTGAGTGCCCTGACATGGCTCTACGTGAAACTTGGGATCAACAGACCTTCTGAACTTCGCATGGTGGAGAAAAATATGGCAACCATAAGCATTTTCATTTCAGAAACAGATGAAGAAGGCATCGATTACCCGGAAGCATGGTCCGGCTAATAAGTCAGTACATTTTTTAAGAGTCATGTCAAGAAAGAACTTTATGGACAGACTCTATTATTGTGCAACGAAGGAGTAGGTAATGATAGCCCGCTGCCTCTCCGGGGCATGAAAATCGATCCGGAACAGGGATGACCGTGCTGCGGAGAGGGCCGCATCGGCAAAACAGACCCTGTCCGCCCCCTCGATTGGCCCTTTGACCTCTGCGCTTGCAACAGTTCCGTCCCTGCCTACAGTGATCGCAACCCGTACCAGTCCGGAACCCTGACACCGGTAAACAGGAATGGTCAGTTCAACTTTTCCTCTCTGGCGAGGCTCATCCAAAAATTCATAGGTGATCGTGGTGGGTCCGCTATACTCCCCCTGCTCTTCCGCCGACTCCTCCCCGGGCGGTACATAATCGGCAGACGCCAGGATGGCCTGCAGCTCTTCCAGTTTCTCCCTGTCCTCCTGGTTACGTGCCAGTTCGATCTGATCCAGCAAATCCTGCACATAATCATCGGTGGAGATATCCTCACTGAACCCGGCTTCCGCATTCAGGTTAACGGCCCGGTTACTGGAGGCTTCCCGTTGGCGCATCAACTCCTCCAGCCACTGAGCCGGTACATCCACCATCTCCTCTTCCAGGAAATCCTCAACACTTTTCTCCTCAAACTCCAGCCTGATCCCGAGCTCATGGTCCCTCTTCAAACCCTCGACACGGACAAAAATCAGGATGATCAACACCACCAGGTGAACGATCAGGGTATAGAGAATCGCCTTCAGGTTCTCCCTGACAAAGCGTTTAACTCCTGACCAGCCATATGAGAAAAGCTCATCCATGCCGTTACAAAATTAGTACATTTACTCTACCATGAAAAAACTACTGTTTTTAATCATCATTTCCCTGCTTCTCCCGGGATGTGCTATACTCACTGAACTAACCTCGTTCTCAAAGTGTGAGTTCAGTCTCCATTCAATGACCGATCCTGTGATCGGGGGGGTAAAAGCAGAAGGGAAGGCATCCATTTCGGACTTCACCTTCTTTGAAGTGCAGAACGTTGCAGCTCAGATCCTCAAAGGCACCCTGCCCTTTTCCATTGATGTGAACGTTGAAGCGATGAATCCGGGTCCGTCTACAGCTGCAGTGAATTCCCTGGAGTGGATCGCAATTATCGATGAGGTTCAGGTGGCAGCCGGGAAGGTCGATGAACGGGTGGAGGTGGCCCCGTCAGGAGGACGTGCGGTGATCCCTGTGCCGGTAAATATCGACCTTTTCGATCTCCTGAAGGGGGATACCCCAAAAACCATGATCAATTTTATCATGAGTCTATACGGCATGGGTGACAATACATCTGAACTGACCATGAAGATCAAACCAGGTGTGCTTATCGGTGGAAAAAACGTAGTCTATCCGGACTATTTTACAATCACCAAAGAGTTCACTGCAGGGATTAATTGATATCGATGGTGTAGATCCATTCGAACACCGATCTACCCGTTTCCGGTTCATAGATAAACCTGCCTCCTACTGAAAGGGGAAAGGGGAGCCTGAGCAGGTTCAGGTCCGTTACCAGGTCAAACCCAACAGAGGTGTATGTTCTGTTTTCGTAGTGGGGTGATGGATCCATCACCACTACATTGGTGCCTGTCATATAGTCTGCCCAGAACGCCCCCCGGATCCTCTTCAGGTAGAGAATGGATGAGATCTCCAGGTCAGGATAGACAATAGGAAAAACATAATCGGCACTGTAGCTGGTAAGCCGCTCTCCGTATATTCCATGCCGGCCCCGGGGCAGGCTGATCAGGTTTATAAAGGCCGGCTTTGACATGTCGAGTGGGTACTGTTTCTGGAATTGACCGGAGAGTTTCAGGGTATGGTGCTTTAATAAACCAGGAAGATAACCTGTTATCCTTGCACTGGATACAGCACCATAGACCCTGTGGTCGAAAGGTGCATGGAAGTATCCCATGTAGGAGGTCAGCCCAAGTCTGGGAAGGATATCGCGTTCCCCCTTTCTCAGGTAGATCGTAGCCGATAAGCTATAATGGATGTAGTGCACCCCCGGCCGGTATAGGTCATCTTCCTCGATATATTGCAGATCCCGGTTGTAGTTATAGTCAACCCGGGGCTGAACCATGGAGAGAAATTTTCCGGTATTAAACCTGAAGGGAACATAGCTCTGAGCAGTAAAATTCATGCCCCGGGGCAGGGCCATGGCACTATCTCCCTCGTCCATTAAGAAGACCCGGGGCTCCCCCCCATAATCGAAGAAGAGGTTAAAAACGGGATAGCGCCCTTTCAGTTTGATCCCGGAATGGAACATGTGGTACCCGTCCCGGTATTCATATCCCAGCTGACTCACTGCAGTGCTCAGGTGGTTCTGGGAGACCAGCGAAAGACCCGGACTTACCGGCAGCTGTTCAGGGTCAAGCGACAGGTCGGGATTCAGGTAATCCACATACAACGGCAGCCATGAGTGGATGTTGAACAGATGTGTGAACTTGCTGTACCGCTTCACAGGATAGGTGGTAGTGTCCTGTTTTGACATTTCAGCAAAAACTCTCTGCTCATCATCCGATGGCTGGTAATCCAGCTGCTCTTCGTGGCTCCTGATTGCTTCCACAGGTTTCCACAATCCCTCCTCCAGGTTCATTTCGGCGATTTCATAACCTCCGGATGTGTAGTTTGAATAGAACAACCTGGATCCCTCGCCTGAAATCTGTGGTTGGAAGGCCCCAAACCGGGCAGAAGTAACCTGGTAAGTTTCATGGTCGGTCAGGTCATGACAGTAAATATTATCTATGCCGGAAAAGGTGGCACTGAAAAAGATCATGTTACCATAGACCACCGGATCAGAGATATCTTCAATACCAGCATCAAACAGGGTCTCCCATGCATCCGCAGTCAGACTGTACCGAACCACCGATTTGCCCTCTCCAACCGATTGAATAAGAACGACCGCCGAGTCTCCATCCATCCATGAGGGATGCTGGATAAACCTGTTTCCGGGTGAAGGGACCTTCCTCTGTACAGCTCCGTCCAATCCCATAACCACCAGGCTGAATTTCTGCATTTCGGTTTGTTCAATGGCCGCAATAAGCGATCCCTCCCCGGAGATTGCCGGGGCATAATACCTTGTTTTCCTGCCCAAAGCGGACACCTCTCCGGTTAAAATATTATAACTCCTTACCACCGAATAGTTCCTGTTGCTCCACCGGGTATCGGGAACATATTCGTCCCAGATCACGTGATTTTCAGAAAAACTGATCCGGCCCGAACTTAAAAATCCCGGACGGTATAGTCTCTTCTCCTGGCCATTCTGCCCCACCATAACAAATTCAGGGATCTGGTCCTTACCGCTCTTGTATGCAAAGAGCAATGAATTTGAGATCAGATGCGGGTAGCTGTAACTGGTATAGTGACGGCTCTTTTCGCCACTCCATTCAATATAAGATGTATGATTTCGTCCGGCATCTGACAGCATCCAGCGGGCCTTGTATTTCATCAGGGCCCGATTGTAAAACTGCTTCTTCGATTTGAGGCCATACTTTCTCATGCTGAAGAAGGTGGGGTTCAGCAGAAAGGGCTTTCGGGCTGCATAATCCTGAAAATCGATCCAGAAGTTATCGCCGTATGTTCTCCTTCCATAGCGCACCATCAGGTATCCCAGCTGATAATGGTTGGGAATATGGTGCCTGTAGGAGCCCATGGTTGCTTTTGAAAAGGAGAAGAGGCGATCCGATTCCAGCATCTGTGCCTTCAGTTCCATTTCAAAGGAGGGTTGCCTTCCCCTTCCGCTGTTCGATAGCCTTGTCTCGGCATCTACAGCATCTCCCTCCAGGTACCAGTATGGCAGAAAAATGGCCATGGCTCCAACCAGCTGTTCTCCTCCAAGAAAGTAGAGACCCCTGGAAAACCCCTGGTTCAGTTTATCAATCTGCACCGCGTGCCTTCCTTCATGAATGGCAAGCTGAGTGAGCCAGTCCTGGTTGTACCCGTTGGGGTCGGGATTGGTGAAAATTTCAAGCCTTTTGGGTGCCCAGACAAACACCCCGTTGGAGAAACTGGATTCGTTATGAATGACCACCGGCATATGGCTGTGACTGTGGTCCAGTGGTCTACCCAGGTAGGGATAATAGGATTCGAGTCGTCGTGCAAAGGCACGCGCCAGGCTGTCGACACCATCGGGAAAGATTACCTGATAATTGGGTGTCTCCAACTGGTACCAGCGCAATTTTCCGGCATCCTGCCCATACTCATAAAACTGGGCATTCAGCCCTGCCGAAAGAGACAAAAGCAGGATGAGGAGTTGAAGGTTAGTTCTTTGCAAATTCCACCTGGTAGCCATTTGAACGCAGATAAACAAAGGCACGTTTTCGCACATCGCCGGACAACATAATGTCATACATCTTTGATGATCCGCAGGTGCGACAAACCCCCTCCAATTCATCCTCAATCTTCCTCAGATCGATCCGTCTTCCCACAAATCCCTTGATATATGTAAAGGGGGACCCATCGGTTTTACGTTGATCAAGTCCTACAACCAGTGACTGTTTATCAGGTGGTAATGTGCTGTGTTCTTTAATGTTGGCATATTCGTGCTCAAATTCAGGGTAGTCCGTGTAGCGTGTATCATCCAGATCGTTCATACCTTTTACAGCCATGACATTGGATTTGATGAAT